>JAUXSI010000003.1 GCA_030679985.1 Candidatus Moraniibacteriota bacterium
GCGGCCATCGATCAAAAGCAAGGAAATAATTTTCCGATCAATCTCGGTGAGTTTGATTTTTTCCGTAGTTCCACCGGACAGAGCGAATTTTTGAAATTCATTCGCTTTGCCGACTAAATAGGTGCGAGGGAATTTCACAAAGCCAAGGCCGATGAAAATGTCCGACAGGGTGATATATTGGCCGTATTTAGAGAAAATATCTTGCAGGATTTCATTGTGATGGAAAATGTCCCGGCTGATGATGGCGATCAACACATCAGCGTAGCCATCAGCGCGCTGGATGATCGGAATGTTCTGGTGAGTGTTGAAATAGGCATACATCTCAGTTTCCTTGTCTTTGGTTAGGCCAGCGAATTTCAGCCAATAGCCCCAAAAAAATGAATAATCCAATTTGTCGTAGTCGGTGAAAGCCCAAAAGTGCTTAATGAAGCCTTTTTCCATCATCTGCTCAAAATGGTATTTCACAACTTGCGGAGTGGAACCAATAACGCGGGCGACTTCGGAAAAACTGGCCCGGCCGTCCTTGTCCAGTTCAAAAAGGATTTTTTTGTCGAGTTCTGTAAGGTTCATTTTTTAAATCTTATATTTATAAGTCAATTTTAGCACAGAATTACTAAAATATCAAGCAATCTCTTGAAATATTGTCCGAATGGTGCTATACTACGGAGTCATGATAGGAAAAGGAGAAGAAATCATGATGCCAGCACATTTACAATCACCTCACAAAACTTCACCCACTTATGGGTAAAAATTTAGAAAAGGAGAAGTACTATGATCCAGATAGTAAAATTTGATACTAACCCCACCGAAAATCCAGAAGAAGTTATTAGTTACTCTCGTAATGTTGTAAATGCCTCTTCGGGTATTGGTATGAATGAACTGAAACAAGTTGTTGAGGCATGCATCCCATGGGTTAAAAATGATAAAACTATTACCTATAAAATTATCATACATACCAATCGCTATGAATGCCCTTGCTGTAATACCGATATCTCTGCTCTGGTTAGGGTGCATTGCGAGGGAGCTATGGTAAAAGAGTGTGATGGGGTGAATGGTCTTTATGTAATTGGAATCCATCCTGATCATGGTGGCTGCAAGGTTATTGTTGAAAAACTTTCTGCCACAATCATTTATCAGGGTCGCTCAAGCTATCTCCCTAAAAAAGATTATGCTGCTGATCCTAAGGTGCATAAAGACCTTGAAGATAAGTATGCATCAATTGCGGAAATAGCTCGGAAAAATCCAAACAGGGCTATTCTGGTTGATGGTATTGAAACCAGAGAAGATCTTGATGGTCTAGTTAAAACAACCATTGAGAAAATTTCCACTGAGGGGGGTGATTAAGGTTTGGGCAAGGAAGTTGAATCTAACTTTCTTGCCTCTCTCATTGAGTTCACCAGGGTAGTGAATTCATAGGAGAAAATTCTTTAAAAACTTAATAAACAATAATTTGGGAGAGAAAAACATGGATACCCTTAAGATTTTGCTGTGGATATTGGGAGTTGTATTAACAATTTTTCCAATTGCTGTTATGGCAAGAGTTATCGTTGACGGTGAAAAAATTGATTGTCGTGTGTGGAAAATAACGATAGTGGCATGGACTTTTGTTGGTGTGATATTTATTTTATTGAATCACTAACAAATAATTAAATGCCCGCACCCGAGGCCAAAGATAAATATCGGGGGGAGGAAGAATGGTTACAAGGGAAGAAGTAGAAAAGATGATTGCGCTTTTAAATAAGCGCATTAGGGTTTATTCAATGAATCCCAGCTTGCCGGTGGATGATAGAAAATTATCTTTCGAGCTTGGCAGTGAAGTTGATATGCACTGTATAATTTTTCAATCAATAATAGCGTGCACAATAGGATTTAGAGAATTATTTGAGTTGCCAACAAACATAGTAAATGTTGGTAGCAAGGGAAGTAGTCAATCCGTTACCATAGATTTAAAACTTCTGAAGGAGTACGTCGAATAAAATCATACCCCAATTCAGTTAGTGTACTGAGTTGGGGTTTTTATTTCCCGCGAAAGGATTTTAGGAGAGTGATATTAGCCATGACTTTTCCGTGTTCGGTTTTGATGATGCAAGATTATTAACAAAGATTATAATAACTGTGTATCATTAAAATTAACTCGTTGGTCAATTTTATGCATATGCACATATTTGACTAATTGGTAGATAAGAAGGATATTTGATTTAGTGAAGTTTAATTTAAGTTGAATTTTTTCTTGAGGTAATTTTCATGCAGAAGTTTTTCGGCGGTGATGATCTCGATATATTTTTGGACGCTGAAGGATTCGGCGACAAAAAGAATCTCATCCTCGCATTCATAGGGGCAGACCCAAACGCTTTTTTGCATCTGGTAAAAACCCAGTTTTTTTATTTTTTCTCGCAAGGCATTGCGTGCCTGGTTATATATCTTAGGGCTGGTGGGTATATCAAAAATCAGAATCCGCCATTTTTCATCCCAGCGCTTCGGTTTGGTTATCCTCAATGTCTCAAAACAAAATTCGCGGACCCGCTCAGTGCCCTTATTGGTGAGGCGGACTCTTGTTTTGGCGTTACCCTCTTTAATGATTTCAATTAGGTTTCTTTTCTTGAGGTTATAGATAGCATTTTGAAGCTGTTTTGGATTGTATTTATGAAAATGCTTTTTCTTTTTTGTGGCCAGCAAGATGCCGGGAGCAAGTGCTCCGGCGAAGACAATTCCGCCTAGCGCCAATGTCATTAATAAAAATTTACCGGCAGTGGCAGTGAAGGTGTCGGATTCGATGAAATTTTCAAGCAGGTCCTGTGATTTTTTTGAAAAGGAAATTTTTTGCATTGCTTAATCTATATTTAAATCAAAAATATACCACAACAATACTAACAAACCGTATTTTAGTCAATATTGTGCATATGCATATAATTGACTAAATGATTATTTTTTAAAGATTGGGATTGGTTATGTCGGGTAAATTGAGATGGGAGAATGTTTTTTTATTTCCAATAAGTATCATCTTTTTCAGTCGGCTCGGAATTTTGCGGGTTTTTGTTGTTGAAATCCATGTCGCCCCAGAATTTACTGATGTTCCAGAGGAGATTGTAAAAAGCTTTCATGGAACGAGTATAGTCAGTGCTTTCAATGATGAAACCAAAGCCTTCTTTTCGAGTACTAATGACAGCTACTTTGTTGTCCCAAATAGCCATGGTGTTGGGAATATCGAGGCCTGGCGGAGAAAATTTTACGCGGCGGTAGGTTTTGTCAAAAGTTGTCGGGTCTAGGTATTTGTAAGTGTCCACTTGTTGCTCGGTGATTTGGATGGAGCGGATCCAATATTTTTCCTTGGCTCTTTTTTCGATGTATTCTTCTAGAAACTTTTCACCCACTGTGTCCATGACCGCCCGAATAGGCGAAACCCAATCAATTTTTTTGGTGGTGGTTTCGAGCGCTAGATTATAAATTTGTCGGAGTCCGTCTCGGCCTTCGTAATAAGTTATCTTAGGTTTTATATTTCCGGTATTGTTTAATGATTTCAATTCAGGGAGGATGTGATTCAGAAGCCGTTCCTTTTCTTTGATATTTTTTTTGAGTTTTTCTGGTCCGGAAGCGATGTATGTTTTCCTTTTACCCTTGATGGATTCAGTAATCAGACCCATCGGCTCAAGTTTTTTCAAAATCTCATAGACCGTACTGCGCTTAATGTCAGCCTTTTCGGCCAAGTCCTGGATATTGGTCGGCCCAAGTTCAAGAGCGGCCAAGTATATTTTGGCTTCTTTTTCTTCCAGGCCGATAGATTGTAGGTCTTTTTCTAGACTCATATTTACTGCTATTTTAGCAAACAACGACAAAATTGTCAATATTTAGAGCGATATAAGGCTTATTTTAAAGCAATATTGTGAATATATCAATAAAATACACGAAATTATTGACATTTTGTTGATTTGGGAATATAATAGCTCGTTAAGATGAAAAATCTTAATATAACTCAGGAAGTTTTTTAATAATTAAACAGGCAGCAGACTTAAAGTGCAAGGAGATTTGCCATGACAGAGAAGAGGCAATTTGTAATGAGGTTATTTTCTGCTAATGATACTGGGAGAGAAATTCATAATTGTAAATGTGTAGTTGCAATTATGGATAAGGTTATTCAATCTATTTATCTTGGCATGGAGAATGAGTTGTTTTTCAAAATAAACGAGCTTGATAAAGAAATTCAGGCAAGGGCCATAGATGCTATTAATAAAAACTGAGAAGGAGGTTGCTATGAAAATTTTAGTTATCGAAGACAATCCTATTCATCAAGAAGCTGCAAGAAAGCAGTTATCAGATCATGACCTAACTATTATGGAAAGTTTCATTGATTTCTTTGAGACATTTCGTGATTGTTGGCATGACAAACCAAGTATGAATCTTGCAGAATTTGATATTGTATTAACCGATGTAAATCTTCCTTCGCCTCATGATGAAGAAGTTTGCGTTGAAGCAGCCACTGGTCTCGTAATTGTATTAAAAGCATTGCAGTATGGAGTAAAGAAAATTGGAATCATTACAGATGCAAATCATCATCAAGATGCTATTGGCAAAGCATTTGATCTTTGGATGGGATCTTCTAATGGCGCCCCTTTTACTGTGGGCGATGTAATGATTTATCCGGAATGCTACAATGCATTAATTGTGGAGGATGAAAAATTAATAAAAAACTGGAAGGGCTTAATGGAGGGATTACTTAGTGGTAAGCATATTAATAATCAACGATAATCAACGATAATCAAGGCTAATAAAAATAAATCAGCAGGGAGCTTAATATAGCCCCTGCTTTTTTTATTTCCCGCGAAAGGATTTTAGAAGGGCGATGTCGGCTATGACTTTTTCGTGTTCGGTTTCGAGGATCATGTCGATATTTTGTTTTTCGGCGAAGGCGACGATTTTTTGAAAAGCTGCGGCGCCGATGAGGCCTTCGCTGATGTGGGCGTGGCGGTCTTTTTTGGAACCACACTCCGTCATTGAGTCGTTGGCGTGGATGAGCTTGATTTTGTCGAGGCCGATTTCGGAATCGATTTGTTGCAAGGTTTTTTCAAAGTCACGCCAATCATAGCTGGAAGCGAAGGAATGTTGGGTGTCGACGCAGATACCGTTCATTTTCGGATGGTTCACACTTTTGATGATTTCCGCGATTTGGGAAAAAGTCGAGCCGATTATTTTTCCAGAGCCGGCGCTGTTTTCGATGAGGAGTTCGGCGGATCCGGCATAGCCATCCAGGGTTTTCGTTAACATCTCGGCGGTTTTTTTGGTCGCGTCTGCTTCGGCCATGTCGCCGGCGCTGCCGAGATGGGTCATAACGTATCGGGCGCCCAGGAGGCTCGCACGCTCCAATTCATCGCGCACGACGGAAACTGAACCGTAGCGGATGCGGTTGTTGGCGGAAGCGAAATTTATGTAGTATGGAGTATGAATTACAAAATTAGTTAGTTTATTTTTTTTCATTTCTGCGGAAAATTTTTCTAGAATTTCCGGAGTGAGTTCGGGGGCTTTGCCGCCTTGCGGGGAGCGGGTGAATATCTGAAAACATTCCGCGCCTAAATCAAAGGCTCTTTGAGGAGCATTAAAAATCCCTTGGGCGATGCTTACATGGCAGCCTATATTCATTTTATTAGGATTAGTGTTTATGGATATATTCTAGCATATAATTACAGCGCTAAATTTTCCTAATGGAAAACTTCAATGCGCCATTTTCTTTGGCGGCAAAGAAAGTGGCAAAAACCTGCCTGCCGGTAGGCAGGGAAACCGCCAGCACCGGCTCGTGCTGTCTAAATTCTCAGCTCCTGAGCTAAAATTTCCGAAAAGGCTAAAAGGAAATCCCTCGGGAAATTTATTAACGCTCATACGCTGGAATTTACCTGCCTGCCGGCAGGCAGGGAAACGCACTACGCCAAGGTGCGGAAGTTTTTTTAGCGTTTGAAAAAAAGGTATTCCTGCACTAGCGGAATACCAAGCTACAAATTGAAATTTAGGAGCGTTAAAAAATTACCTACTAACAATCTTTTGGTATTTTTGGGAATTTTAGCGAGTAAATTGAAAATTTGTCTTGGTATGTAGCCGTGCAGCCTTTTTCTTTTTTGCCACTTTTCTTTTGGGAAAAGAAAAATGGCGCATTGAGTTTTTTTGATAAGAAAAACTGGTGGTGTAACCCGATGTTAATTTAAAAAATAAAAATCTAAAAGTATTGAATTTTTTACACTATTTCCCAACCAGTCTCTGTTTCTTTGATGGTACCTTTGATTTCAAAGCCGCTCGCGAGCTTGTGGCCGCCGCCGCCGAATTGGGCGGCGATTTTGGAAACGTCGACGCCTTTGTATTCTTCGCTGCGCAAGCTGCCTTTGATGGTCCCGTTCTCCCGTTCAGAAAGGATGAGGGCGAATTTGGTGCCGGGGACGGTATTGAGGATGCTGGAAACCTGGGCGATGTCTTCGGTTCCGGCCTCGCATTCCTCCAAGTCTTTTTGGGTCAGGACCGAAGCGATCATTCCGTTAGTCGGGTTTATTTTGGCTTTTTCAAAGGCCTTGCCCCACAGTTTCAAAGTGGAGATATTTTTGTTGGCGAAAGTGGTTTCGACGATTTTGGAGATCGGGGCGCCTTTTTTCATCAGTTGGGAAGCGATTTCCATAACTTTCGAGGTGGTGTTGGAATGTTGGAATGATCCGGTGTCGGACATTATGCCGAGCATCAGGAAAGTGGCCATCTTGCGGTTAATGTCGATTTTATTGAATGCGAAAAAATCATAGATGATTTCACAGACCGATGAGTAGCTGGCATCGATGATGTTGATGTCGCCCCGGATGGTGATGTCGGGATGGTGGTCGAGGATGGCGACGATCTGGTTGTCTTGGATCAAATCCGCTATCTTATGGAATCCTCGTTCCACGCTGTCAGCCGCGATGACCAGGTCGTATTTTTTCAAATCGAGATTTTCGGGGTTGATGAAATCTTCCTCGGAAAGCGATTTGAGATAGTCGGGAAATGGATCGTAGCAGGCGATTTCGACGATTTTTCCGAGGTTACGGATGTATTCGTACAGGGCCATAACGGAGCCGGTAGTGTCGCCATCGGGACGCGAATGGGCGAAAAGCAGAATCGTTTGCGATTCCTTGATGACGAAATTAAGGGTGTTGAATTCTTGTTTGAAGTTTTGCATAAAGTTGCCTATAAAAAAGGCGACTGGTGTCGCTTTTTTTTTGGATTTTATATTTGTTTCAGGAGTTTTTCGATCTCATCGGCCTTGGATTCGGTCAGGTCGGTTATGAATTGGATTTTCGGCAAGGGGCGCATATGGAGTTTTTTGTTGAGCGCGCCCTGGATGCGGTAGAGTTCTTTCGTGAGGGTTTTTTCCACATAATCGATTTCTTTTTCCGGAAAAACACTTACGAATATACGAGTATAGCGGAGATCGGGCGTGGTGTCAACTTTGGCGATTGTCACGAAAACCCCGCTTTTAAGAGAGAGTTCCTTGAGGATGATATCGTTCACGTGCTGTTTGACCAGCTCGTTTATTTTAGTGGTTCGTTGGGACATAAAGGATAATTTTAAATTTTAAATTTTCAATCAATTTTAAATTATAAAATGATTAAATTTTTAAAATTTGTGAATTGAGATATTCAGATTTCAATTAAAATTTAAAATTTGTAATTTAAAATTCTATTTATAAGGTTTGTTTTTTCACTTCTTCCGTATAGCAAACCAAGGTATCGCCTTCTTTGATTTTTGTTTCGCCGTCGAAGGTGATGCCGCATTCGTTGTTTTTGGCGATTTCATCGACATCGACTTTGTTTTGCTGCAGGTTGACCAGCTTGCCCTTGCCGATGACATTCTCGGCGCGCATAACTTCGATCAAGCAGCCTTTGGCGATTTTCCCGGAGATCACTTTGCCGCCGACGATCATATCTTTCTTGCCGGTTTTGAAGAGCGCCAAAACATTCATCTTGCCGAACTCGGTCCTTTCGACGGATGGCGGAAGCATTTCAGTCAGCCTGTTTTTGATGTCGGTCACCAATTCGTAGATGATTTTGTAATTTTTTATCTCGACGTTGCTCGCCTCGGCCATCCTTTTGGCGACGGGAGTCGTTTCGACGTTGAAGCCGAAAAGAATCGCTCCGGAACTTTGGGCCAATCTGACATCCGATTCGGTCACGTTGCCCACGCCGACGCTGATATAATCGATAGCCACCTCGTCCGATTTTATTTCCGACAGGATTTGCTGGATCGCTTCAAGAGAGCCTTGCACGTCGGATTTGAGAAGGATATTCAGTTTCTTGATTTTTTCGTCCGCGATGGTCTTGTAAATCTTTTGGGCGCTCAGTTCTCCGATCTTTCCGGAAAGCCCCCGGTTGCCCGCCCGCATCGCTTCAAGTCTGGCTAATGATTTTCCACTGACCACCTGCAAGATGTCGTTGGTGTTGGAAGTCGCGTTAAGGCCGATCAGGCTGATTGGGGTGGAAGGACCGGCTTCGGCCAGGCGTTTGCCGCTAAAATCCTCGATTCTCCTCACCCGGCCATGGGCTGAGCCGGCGATGATGTCTTGTCCTTCGCGGAGCGTGCCGGTCTTGATGAGGATGGTGGCCACCGGACCTTTCTGAGGATCAAGGTGTGATTCGAGGACGACGCCTAAGGCATCGCGCTTGAAGTCGGACTTAAAATCCTCAACCTCGGCTACTAATAGGATATTTTCCAATAATCCGTCAATCCCGATGTTCTGTTTGGCGCTCACTTCCGAGCAAAGAACTTGTCCGCCCCAGTCTTCGACCAGGATGCCTTTTTCTGCCAGCTCTTGCTTGACGCGTTGGATATTGGCTTCAGGCTTGTCGACTTTGTTGATGGCTACGATAGTCGGGATTTTTTTCGCCAAAAGATATTCGATAACCTCCTTGGTCTGCGGGCGCACGCCGTCATCCGCCGCCACGACCAGGACTGCGATATCGGCGATGGATACGCCACGTTCGCGCATAGCGCTGAAAGCCTCATGTCCGGGAGTATCGACGAAGGTTATTAATTTACCCTTTTTCTTAGCTTGGTAGGCGCTGATATGTTGGGTAATTCCGCCGGATTCCTTGGCAGCCACGCTGGATTTCCGGATGGTGTCCAACAGGGTCGTCTTTCCATGGTCGACGTGGCCCAATATCGTCACGACTGGCGGACGGATTTGCAGAACTTCGCCGGATTCCCCTTCTTTTTTCAATTGCTCAATCAGTTTTTCCAGGGTCATCGTTTCGCCCGTTTCGACGATTTCCTCCTGGGCGTCAAAACCAAGATCCTGGGCGATGATGGAAGCCGTTTCAAAATCGATCTGCTCGTTGATGGTGGCCAGGATGCCGTTTTTCATCAGTTCGGTAATGACGGTTCCGAGCGGCAAGTCCAAGATTTCGCTGAATTTTTTGACAGTGACTGAGGCAGGGATGGATATTTTTTTAGATGTAGGTTCTGACATTTGATTTATTTTTTTATACCGGATGAATTAGCTAATTTGATGACCTGTTTTTCTTCTTCTGTCAGTGGATATTTTTCCGATTCCCCGTTGTTGACGGTTTTGGAATATATCCGGGTGCCTTCGCGGGTATAGAGAGAGGAGATTACCAGGCCGTTGTTTTTTCCATTGAGCAGGGCGATCGCGAAGCTCTGATCCCCCCCGACTTCCTTAAATGGATTAAAGCGGATCATCGCGAATTTATGCAAACTTCGGTGCGCCAACAGATTGATTTGGTTTGATATGTTATATAATTCTTGTATGTCCTTATCAAGCGCCTTGATGGCCCTGGAATGGTTGATGACGACATCCTCTATGCTTTTGACGTTATTGCCGGAAAAAAAATCAATGCTGCGCTGGCGCATTATTTTGAGGCTCCGATTCAGGAAAAAATTCCAAATGACCAAAATAACGACTATCAGCGACAATGCTGCAACGATAAAAGGTTCGTACCGGGCCAATAGGGTTAGGATATTTTGCATAGAAAAGCCTTAATTACTTATTAAAGCTAACATTTATATGCGGTTATGTAAAGCCGGAGCCGGTTATGGATTGGCGCAGATAGGCCGGAAGCGAAGTGATGGCGGAAGCGGAAGGATTCGAACCTTCGGAACCGTTTCCGGTTCAACACTTTTCGAGAGTGCCCCTTTCAACCGCTCAGGCACGCTTCCATCTATCTAATCTAGCCTACTTTTCAAATGTTATCAACTTGCCGGATTGCCGGAACGCCGATTTTGTTGTAAAATAAAAACAGTAAATATTTTTTTGTAAACAAATGATAGTGGGCAATATGGCCGGAGACAATGATTTCCAAGCGGGCCAAGCTTTCAATGTCAGATTTGTCAATCCGGAGGCGATCGTGGGGAAACTTGACTTTGCGCCGGGAAATATCGTAGCGGATTTCGGTTGCGGCAGCGGTTATTTTTCTTTGCCGATCGCGAAAAAAATCGGGGAGCAGGGAATCGTGCATGCTTTAGACATCCTTCCGTCCAGCCTTGAAACTGTCAGCAGTCAAGCCAAAGTCAGGGGCATAACCAATATTCTTGTCCGGCGGGTGAATTTGGAAAAGGAAGGCGGTTCAAAATTGGCTGATCGCAGTTGCGACTGGGTGGTTATGAAAGATATGCTTTTCCAGAATAAGAACAAGATGACGGTGCTTTCCGAAGCCCGAAGGATATTGAAAGACCAAGGCAGGATATTGCTTATCGAATGGAATGATAATGACGTTTCTATCGGCCCGGACAAAAGTTTGCGGATTTCCAAAGAAGCTTTGACGGAGGTCATCCAGAAATCCGGATTGGGAATCTTGGAAGAAATCCCCGTCAGCAATTTCCATTACGGCTTAATACTTGCCAAGTAGGATATGAAAAAAAACATATTATTGCCATTTTTCTTGATAGCGGGGCTCCTGGTTCTCTCCGGATGCGGTTTGAAACAGGCCAATCCGAAGCAATATACCATAAATCTTGAAATATGGGGCCTTTTTGACGATACGGATGTTTTCAGGGATATTTTCGACGCCTACGCGAAAACCAATCCCAATATCGGGACGGTCACTTATAAAAAATTAAGCCCGGACACATACAAGAAGGATTTGGTGGACGCTTTGGCTTCCGACCAGGGACCGGATATTTTCCTGATCCATAACGATTGGTTGCCGGGTTTTGAAAAGCTGGTCTATCCCGCTCCTCCGGAAATATTGAACGAACAGCGGTTCCGCGATAATTTTGTCGATGTGGCGGCGCAGGATTTTATAACCCAGGGCCTGGTGGGGGCTGCGCCTCTGACCGTCGATTCATTGGGTTTATTTTATAACAAGGATCTTTTCAACGAGGCTGGCATCACTTCGCCGCCGCGGAACTGGATCGAGTTTGTCGAGGCGGCCAAGAAGATGACCAAAATCGACGCGCAAGGCCAGATTATCCAATCCGGAGCGGCGATGGGCACGGCGGCCAACATCAACCGCGCGACCGACATACTGAACCTGTTGATGTTGCAAGGCGGAACGGAAATGGTCGATTTGGTGGATCGCAAAGCGAAATTCGACCAATATGTGAGCCAGGGCGATTCCAATGTTTCGCCGGGTGAAAACGCTTTGAGTTTTTATACGCAATTTGCCGATCGCGGTTCGGCGGTCGTGCCCTATGTCTGGAATCCGCGGATGCACTATTCTATCGACGCTTTCAGTGAAGGGACATTGGGAATGATGTTCAATTATTCCTGGCAGATGGAAGTTCTGGCCAGCAAGTCGCCTAAATTGAATTATGCCGTGGCACCGGTTCCGCAGTTTGCGGGCAGTCCGCAGGCCAACTTCGCCAATTATTGGGGCTATGCCGTAGCTAAAAAAAGGACGCCGGATACGCGCGGCACCGATCCGGCTGAAGCGGCGAAGGTTACTAATGACGTACGGGCGGCGGAAGCTTGGAAATTCTTAAGTTTTCTGACGACCGCGCCGACGGCGCCTGGATTCGATCCGGCTATAGATTATCTGACGAAAACCAATAAACCGGCAGCCAGACGGGATCTGATTGAAAAGCAGAGGGCGGACGTGCGATTGGGAGCTTTCGCGCAAGGCAATCTGATTGCCAAGGATTGGTATCGCAGCAATCCTGATGCCGTTGAGGCTTTGTTCTTCCAGATGATCGACCAGGTCAATCGGGGGCAAGTTTCGACGCGGGACGCGATCAAAGCGGCGGCGATCACCGTCACGCAGATGATGAACCAATAGGAAATTTATTTTTTTATGGCGCTTATGAAAAAAATTTTGACATCCGGTATCGCAATTTTGGTTTTGTGTTTGGCTTTCTCACCCTGGACAGCCGCTTTGGCGCAGACTTTGCCAGGCGGATTGGTGCCGTGCGGCAATGGGAACGATCCGTGCACGCTGTGCCATTTCATCATTGGATTCTATAATATGGTGGGCGTTATGCTGAAGCTGGTCGTCACCGCGGCTTTGGCGGGAATTTTCATTTCCGGGGTGATGTATATCATTTCGGCCGGGGATGAAACGATGATGACGGGCGCCAAAAATTTCCTGAAAGCCAGCATAACAGGTTTCGTGGTGGTGTTGGGTGCTTTCCTGATTGTGAATGTGACGATGTGGGCGCTGTCGGCGAAAGACTCCAATGGTGACGGCGTGTCGGATATGGGCGTCGGACAAGCTGGGTGGTTTTCATTCACCTGTTCGACTGAATCGTTAAAATAATTTTTTTAATAAGTCTATGCGAAGCAGTAAATATTTTTTTGGGATAATTTTTTTAGCAGGGGTTTTGTTTTTTTCCGTCGGATTGGCTCAGGCGGTGTGCGTGCGAAGCGTGAATGTCAACGGAGCAGTCGGAAATTGCTGTGACAACAATCTTAACCAGCAAGAATGTGACGCGGTCACATACGGAACGCATACTTGGGCGGATACCTGCCCCCAATTCGTGCCTTCCTGCGGATTTCCAGCTGCAACCGTCCCATCTGCACAAGTCCCGCTAGGATCTTCCCATACTCAAACTGTTCCTGCTCCTGCGAATTCTCTGGCTCCTGCGCATACGCCAACCACTTCAACAACGCCAGGCGTTGAAAACTCTCTTGCTCCTTCGCACAAATCGACTTCGGCCAATACCGCTGCTACCGGCACGACCGTCACCACGACTTTCGTCAATCCGATCCGTTTCAGTACGGTTTCGGAGGTGGTGGGTGCGTTGCTCAGTAATTTGAAAGGCATCATTGCGACGGTAGCTATTTTGTTCATCGTCATCGGAGGCGTGATGTATATCCTGTCAGGCGGGAACGAAAAGACGATCACGACCGCCAAAAACACGATCACTTCCGCGTTGATCGGCTTGGCCATCGCGTTGGCCGCGCCGACATTTTTGAAAGAGATACAAAACATCTTGGGCGGCGGATCAGGCGCCAATCCGGACGAGCTGGTCAACAACGCGCTGACGTTGAACCAGATCGCGATGCGGACATTGAATTTGTTATTGTCGATAACCGGTATCCTTGCTATAATCGGATTAGTGATCGGAGGCTCATATTATTTCACGGCTTATGGCGATGAGAAGCGGGCGGAAACCGGCAAAGGCATCATCACTTCGGCGATAATCGGAATCGTGATCGTGATGGCGGCCCTGATAATCGTCAGGCAGATCGCGTCGCTTCTAGGGGTAAGCTAGGCCCGGGTATGATAAAAGACAGATTGGGAATAAAATAAAAAATCAAAATAGAAAGGTAGGTGCAATATGAAAAATAAAATCAGGGCGTTTGCGTCAGCCGTCTCAGTGATGGCGATGGCTCTTCCGATGCTTGTTTCCGCGGCCGCGTTCAAAGCGCCGACGGGGACCGGCTTGCCGGAAGGCAGCATCACGGGCATCATCACCAACATAATGAATTGGTTGCTGATGCTGGTCGGAATCATCGGTGTGATCGGTTTTGCGATCGCGGGTATCCTATACCTGACGGCGGCTGGAGATGAAGGCCGGATAGATACCGCCAAAAGCGCGATGCTATATTCCATCGTAGGAGTTATCGTCGCGATCATCGGTGTCGTAGTCATCAAAGCGGCGCAAGGTTTATTGAGCGGAACAAGTTCGACTTTCTAATCGCGATTTCCATATCAAAAAGCAGCCTGTGGATAACTGGCTGCTTTTTCATTTGCGGGGAGCTGAATATTTTTTAAAAAATATGGTATAATGCAAGCAGGTTACCGGATACAAAAAAACAATAAAATAAATATTAAAATAAACCCGGCCGGATATGCGCAAAAACAGATCCGACAGGTTGTACAAAAAATGAAAAAGTTTTTCAGAGTGGTGTCGGTTTTCGCGCTGGCTGTAGCGATGATGTTTCCCGCGGTTTCTTTGGCGGCTGACCAGTGGGGATTCGGTATCGGCAGCGGAGGCGTGTCCGGAGGCTATTCCGGCAGTAGTGGATCTTTCGGGTTTAATGTGGGCAATTCAAGCGGGATCGGCAGCGGGTGGAATCCCGGCAATCTTTCCGGTTTCGGCTTGCCGGAAGGTAGTATCACCGGCATCATTGTGAATATCCTAGATTGGCTTCTGTTCATCTTCGGACTTTTGGGAATCATCGGCTTCTTGATTTCCGGCATAATGTATATCCTGGCTTCCGGAAATGACGATATGATCGAGAAAGCCAAAAGCGGGATGAAATTTTCGATCATCGGCGTCTTGGTCGGTTTGTCCGGTGTGGTGATTATCCGGGCGATCGACGCGATTTTGGCCACCGGCTATACTATCTAATTTTTTTAAAAAATATAAATGAAAATAAAAAAAGAAATAATTTTATTTTTTCTATTGGTGGTAGTCGGCTTGGCATTTTCTAAAAATATTTACGCGGCTTGCGTTGCGGGAAGTCCGTGTACGCTGGATAATCCAGTAGATGGAAGCTTTGTCGGAAAATGTACTCCGGAAGGAGCATGTTTCCCAGTGACTACGGGCTCGGCGGCTTCGGAACTGACGGCGGAGGACAATGCTATAAATGATTTGTTGCGTCCAGGTTCATCTTCAACTACACCGACAGATGAAGCTGTGAATGATTTTTTACATCCGACCTCGACTGTTAATTCAAATAGTTTGCCAGGATCATCGCAGGTTAATAATTTAAATAGCCTCCCAGGAGCTACTAAGGTTACGCCAGCGGAAGGCGTGCATATTCCCACCGCAGCTGAAACCGGTTTGTCCGATGTTGGCATCAAGGCACTTCTGATGAGTCTGTTGCGGTGGCTTCTGGGTATTGTAGGCGTGATAGCCTTGATCGGGTTTGTGATTTCCGGCATCCAATACATAATTTCCAGCGGAAACGAGGATATGGCGAAGACCGCCAAGCAGAATATGACGAATGCCATCATTGGTATCGTAGTGGTGATGGCTTCTTTGGTGATTATCCAGGCAATCGATTATGCTTTGCGCGGATATTCAGTTTTTTAGTAAAATTGAAAAAAGAAAAAGCGCTGTCGTTGGCAGAGGCCAGGCAGCGCTTTTTTTGTGGCTAATCGGAGATTATCCGACCCGCCACATTTTAAAGGCAATTTTTCGGTTGTCGAACCACTCTCCGCTGCCCTCATTAGCAGAGAAGGATACAAAAAACGTGCCGTTGGGGCGACCATTCATAAGAATGTCCCCTCTGTAGCATCCGTTTGCGAAGTCTCCCTCGTAAGTGGTGCCATCGGTCGCCCGCATAGTTATATGCGAGCCGTTCTTTGCCACCGACAACTGTGTTTCCCACCTTTCTCCATCTCTAGAAAAGCGGATGGTCCAGGTTTCCGGAGTCGGCGATGTTACTGCCGGCGGGACTGTGGCTGGCGTTGCACCAGCATTGACAGCGGCCGGCACAACTACTGCTGGCACTACTGGGGCCACTTTCGCCGCCTTTTTTACGGGCGGGGTGGTGGCCTTGGCTGGCGCCTGGGTCTTGGCCGGGGTGGCGGGAGTCGGCGGCTCGTCGCCAGAGACGACGGCGCGGACCTTCCTCCCTTCCGCAGAAAGTTTTTGGATGTAATCCATAGCTTCCTGCGTCTTTCCGTCCTCGAGCAGCTTGGCGACCTCATCCGCCGCCTTGTCTTCCTTGACCTGCTGGAAGAGGAGGGCGGTGGCCTTGGCCGTGGCGGCTGGCGTAGACACGGAGGCGGCCACCTTCGTGTCTAAACTTGTCCATGGATGCTCCGTGGACAAACTGAACGGCAGATGGCCGTTCAGCTGCTGCCAGACCGGCGGCGCTGCCAGGACGACCGCGACCGTAATCGCGGCTGTCAGGGCTGGTCTGAGCCAGTCTGCGGCGTTCAGGGCCCAAACTACGAGCCCGATGCCGGTAATGGCGACTGCCGAGATAATCCACCAGGACCATCCCAGGTTGATTCCGATCGCCAAAAAACTCCCAAATACTACATATGCCAGTGTTTCCATGGCATTTTCTCCTTTGGCCCGTGGGCCTAAATTTTTAAGGTACCGGGCCGCCAATCGACCCGTTACCAGTTAATTTGAAAATGGGTACTGATAACTTACTATACTAGCATAAAATGAGGGAAAAATCAAGGTTGGGGCGGTTTTAGGCTGATTTGAGGCTTAAAAGGGAGGGGGATTTTTGGGAATGGTTCGATACGACTCAATAGGGCATTATAGGACAAATAGGACGGATTGGGATGGCTATCCTTCAGATGGGATTGACAAATTGTGTGATTCTGCTACACTGAAGATGCAGTTTGACGAGTGTTTGGTCCGCGGGAGCGGGCTTTTATTTTTAAACAATTAATCGTAAGAGGACGAATTGGACCGAGAGGGCCTATCGTCGTAAGAAAAGTTATGGCTAAGAAAAAAACAAGCGTGGCGGAAGATGCACAATCGAGCCGATTGGGCGATTTTGGCAGCGCGATTACGCAGATTTGCGAGGAAAAAGGCATCTCAAAGGAAAAAGTGATCGAGACGATCGAGGCGGCGCTGGCGGCGGCCTATAAAAAGGATTACGGCAAAAAAGGCCAGAACATCAAGGCGGTTTTTGATGAAAAGACCGGCAGTGCGAAGTTTTTTCTGTTGAAAGAAGTGGTGGATGAAACCACCCGGGAATTTGTCGAGGAGAAAGAAGAAGGCGAGGAGGCGCCAACTACGCGCATGGAAGCTGAACCGGTCGAAGGCGAAGAAAGGTTGCTGCGCTATAATCCGGAGCGTGATCTGACGGTGGAAGACGCGAATAAGCTGGAAAGCGGCGCCAAAGTCGGCGATGTGATCGAAATCGGACTGGAACAACATCAGGATTATGGACGCGTGGCGGCGCAGACTGCCAAACAAGTCATCATCCAGCGCATCCGGGAAGCGGAGCGGGATTCGAGGTTTGAGGAATATAAGAACCGCGAAGGTGAAATTATCGCCGGAGTGGTGCAACGGGTTGAAGGGCGCAATGTTTTCATCGATTTGGGCAAGTCGGTCGGGGTTTTGTTCCCATCCGAGCAGGTGCCAGGCGAAAACTACCGGGTCGGACAAAGGTTGAAAGTATATTTGGCGAAAGTGGAGGCCGGTTCGAAAGGACCTGGCATCACTTTGAGCCGCATCCACGGCGAGATGATCCGTCGATTGTTCGAATTGGAAGTGCCGGAAATTTTTGCGGGCACGGTGGAGATCAAATCCATCGCGCGGGAGGCCGGCGAGCGGACTAAACTTGCGGTAGCTTCCAGTGAAGCGGGCATCGATCCGATCGGATCGTGCGTCGGACAGAAGGGTACGCGGGTCCAGGCGGTTATCGATGAATTGGGCGGAGAAAAAATCGATATCATCCTGTGGAATGAGGATATCGCGAAATTCATCGCGGCAGCCCTTTCGCCAGCTAAGGTTTTGAAAGTGGATGCCAATGAGGATTTGAAAGAAGCGACGGTTTCCGTGCCGGACGACCAATTGTCTTTGGCGATCGGCAAGAAAGGCCAGAACGTGCGTTTGGCGGCTAAATTGACCGGCTGGAAAATTGATATTTTGGGAGTCAAACCGGCTGGAGAAACTGCGGCTGAAGATGAAGCGGAGAATGTTTCTGACGGGGATGTTGCGGATGAGAAATAATACGACGCAATAGGACAAATAAGACTAATAGGACAAATAAAATCAGTATGAAAAAAACGATAATTATCGGACATAAAAACCCGGATACCGACTCGATCGTTTCCAGTCTGGTGGCGGAACATTATTGTAAAAACGTCCTCAGGCTCGAGGCTAAGGCGTATCGGGCGGGCGAAATCAACAATGAAACGAAATTCGTGCTGGATAAATTTTCAGCGCTTGCGCCCCAGTTATTGAAAAAAATAAAAGGGGACGAAGATTTCGTTTTGGTCGACCATAATGAATTGAGCCAAGCGGCGGACGGTTTGCAAATCGGGCAAATCAAGCGGATCATCGACCACCATAAAGTGAATTTGCAGACGGAGGCCCCGATTTTTTTGCGGGTTGATCCGATCGGCAGCACCGCTTCGGTTTTAGCCAGGATGTATGGCGAAGCCGGCAAGAAAATCCCGGCCAATATCGCGAAACTTATTTTAGCGGGGATATTGTCGGACACGCTGGATCTCAATTCTCCGACTGCGACTGAAGCGGACAGAAAGTTGGTGAAGGAGCTGAACAAAATCGCCAAACTGGATTTGAAAAAATTCGTGGCGGAATTGTTCGCGGCCAAATCCAGCCTGAAAGGGATTTCCCTGGAAACGCTCATCACGCAGGATTACAAGACATTTGAAATGGGCGCCAGCAAGGTGGGTATCGCGGCTTGGGAGACGACCGATCCCAAAAGCGTAACCGTCCAAAAAGAAAAAATACTGGAATTGTTGGCGGGAAAAAAGGCCGCAGACAAACTGGACCATATCGTTTTTATGCTGGTGGATATCGTAGCACAGAATAGCATACTGTTTGTTGTGGGAGAGAAAGAGGAAGATATTTTGCGGAAAGTTTTTGGAGGTGAAGTCGCGAACAGAGAAATGTTTTTGCCGGGCGTGGTTTCGCGCAAAAAACAGATCGTGCCGCGATTGACGGAGGCGTTAAGCAAATAATTTAAATCAAAAATCCAAAATCTCAAATTCCCTACCTACCGGTAGGCAGGCAAATAAACTACAATGACCAAAATCTAAAATTCAAAAATAGTTTTGAATTTTGAAAATTGAAATTTATTTGCTATTTGTAATTTTGAGTTTGTAATTTATAAAAAATATGATGATCAAGAAATTGCCAAAATCATTAGTTGAATTCGAAGTCACCATCGCTTGGGCGGATTGGGAAAAATATCTGGACCAGGCGGCGGCGGAAGTATCGGAAGAGATAAAAATTCCTGGTTTCCGTCCGGGCAAGGCGCCCCGGAACCTGGTGGAACAAAAAGTCGGCGTGGGCGTGCTGCTCAATAACGCGGCGGAAAAAGCCGTGCAGAAAAGTTATGCCAGTTTTGTCACGCAAGAAAAATTGGATGTGATCGGATCGCCGAAAGTCGAAGTCGAAGAATTAGCGGCGGAAAAGGATCTGACGTATAAGGTTACCGTGGCTGTGATGCCGGCGGTAGCGGTCAAAGACGGGTACAAGAAAGAAATCAAAAAAATCAACGAGGAATTCGCCAAGAAACCTGTCGAAGCGACGGAAGAAGAAATCAAAAATGAGCTGGATCAGCTGGCCAATAGCCGGGTCAAATTGGTGACCGTGAACCGCGCGGTGGCTAAAAATGACAGTGCGGAGGTCGATTTTTCAGTTTCGGTCGATGGCAAGGTGATCGAAGGCGGCGAGAGTAAAAACCACCCGCTGGTAATCGGCAATAATGTTTTTATCCCTGGTTTTGAAGACAACTTGATCGGAATGCAGGCTGGAGAAGAAAAAGAATTCGAATTGGCGTTTCCGGCGGATTATCACAAGAAAGATTTGGCTGGAAAAAATGCGACTTTCAAGGTCAAGGTCAATCTGGTCCAAGAAAGACAGACGCCGGCAGTCGATGATGATTTTGCCAAATCATTGGGCAGTTTTGAGAATCTGGAAGCCTTGAAGAAAAATATGAAAGAGGGGATCGAACATGAAAACCAACATAAGCTGGGCGAAGAGAGGCGGACGCGATATTTGGATAAGATAGTGGAAAATGTCGAAGCCGACCTGCCGGAAGTGCTGGTTGAGGAAGAAACCAAGAAGATGCTTTTGGAATTCGAACAACAAGTCCGATCGATGGGGATGGAATTGGACCAATATTTAGCCCAGCTCAAGAAAGAAAAGTCCGATCTGGAAAAGGATTGGCAACCGCAAGCCGTGAAAAGGGTCAAATCGGCCCTGGCTCTCAAGGAAATCGTGAAGTCGGAGGAGATCAAGATTGACGCGGCGGAGATCGAGGCTGAAATGAACAAGACCGTGCAATATTATAAGAACGTGAAAGACTTCGACAAGAATATCGACATGGAAAGATTGTATTCATATACGAAGGGCGTGCTGGAAAACGAGGCAGTATTCAAGATGTTGGAAAAGATTTAGGAATTTTTAATTTTATAAATGGATGTTAATTTTTTAAACAAAGTTTTTCTAAATGCCGGTTTAGATGTTAAGAAATTTATAGCATTATTTATAAAATTACAAAATTAAAAATTATAAAACTTATGAAAAACAATAATATAACCAATCAATACCTGATTCCTACCGTCATCGAAAAGACCAGTTATGGCGAGAGGGCGTATGACATCTATTCGCGGCTGCTTAAGGACAGGATAATTTTCCTGAGCGGTCCGATCGATGATATCACGGCCAATAGTATTATCGCGCAGCTTTTGTTTTTGGATTCCCAATCGGACAAGGAGGATATCAAATTATATATCAATTCTCCGGGCGGGCAGGTGACTTCGGCCTTGGCGATTTATGACACGATGCAATATGTGAAAGCGGACGTTTCCACGATCTGCATCGGGATGGCGGCTTCAGCCGCGGCTTTGCTGTTGACGGCCGGAGAAAAGGGCAAGCGCATTATTTTGCCGAACGGGGAAGTGCTGATCCACCAGGTTATGGGCGGGGCGCAAGGACAGGCGACCGATATCGCCATTCACGCCAGCCATATCCTGCGGATGAAGAAACGTTTGAATGAAATAATGGCCAAACATACCGGACAATCGTTTGACAAGGTGGAAAAAGATGCCGAACGCGATTATTTTATGACAGCTGATGAGGCCAAAAAGTACGGGATAGTGGATAAGATCATCAAATAGTTTTTCGATTAAAAGATGCTTGGATAAGTTAAAAAAAGCTTTCTGATATCAGAAAGCTTTTTTTAAATTTCAAATTTAAAATCACAAATGACAAATAAAATAAAAATACATCCGACTTTTATTATTGTCTGATGTATTTTTCAGAAATTATTTCAACAGTGGCAATAAGCTTTCCCCGGTCATTTCTTCAGGTATCTCTATGTCCATCAAATCCAGGATGGTGGGCGCTATGTCGCTCAGGAGCCCTTGCGGTTCTCCGGTAACGCCCGGCGTGCCTTCGCGGTGGTTTTCACTGGTCGCGAACCAAAGCGGAACTGGGTTGATGGAATGTTCGGTGTTGATTTCTCCGGTCATGATGTTTTTCACTTCCTCGGCGTTGCCATGGTCGGCCGTTATCAGCAGGCACCCTTTTTTCAACAATACGGCCGGAACCAATCTTTCCAGGGACCGATCAATAGCTTCAACGGCCTGGATGATGGCTTTTTCATTGCCGGTATGTCCGACAATGTCGGCATTGGCGTAGTTCATCAGGATGAAATCATATTTTTCTTTCTCGATGACCTCGATGACTGTATCGGTCAATTCTTCGGCGCTCATTTCAGGAGCAAGATCGAAGCTGGCGACATTTTTGGAGGGGATGATCATCCGGTCTTCCTTCGGAAAAGCGTCTTCTTGCCCGCCGTTGAAAAAATAAGTGACGTGGGCGAATTTTTCAGTTTCCGCGATGCGCAGCTGGCTTTTTTTGTTTTTACTGAGGATGTTGCCCAGGCAATTGGTGATTTTGACCGGAGGAAAAGCGATGTCCGCCGGTAGCCCGTCTTCATATTGCGTCATAGCCACGAAATCAAGATTTTTAAGCGCGGTCCTTTTGAATTTCATAAAGCTTGGTATGATGAAGGCCTCGGAGATTTGCCGGGCGCGGTCTTCGCGATAGTTGAAGAATATCACCGAATCATTGTCTTTGATGGGTCCGACCGGATCTCCCTGTTCGGTGATTGTGGCCGGCTCGATGTATTCATCGAAAATTTCCTTTTTGTAGGATTCTTGCAAATAGGCCACCGGATCGGCGATTTTCAGTCCTTCACCTTTGACCATCGCGTCGTATGCTTTTTGGATCCGATCCCAGTTGTTGTTGCGGTCCATGCCGAAGTAGCGCCCGCCGATGGAGGCGATTTTCCCAACCCCGTATTCGGACATTTTTTTCTGAAGGGCGGTGACGGATTCGACTCCCGAGTCCGGAGCGCAATCCCGGCCATCTGTGAATATGTGGATGAAAACATTCCGTACTTTTTGGTCGCGGGCCATTTCCAGCAGGGCATAGAGGTGTTCGACATGGGAATGTACGGCGCCTTTACCGACCAAGCCCATCAGGTGCAGGGCGGAATCGTTCCGATTGGCGCTGTCCATAGCTTTCAGAAAGACTTGGTTGCGGTAGAATTCCCCGTTCTGGATGGCCATAGCTATCCGCGGCAGGCTCTGGTAGATTATTTTGCCAGTGCCGATGGTCGTGTGGCCGACTTCTGAATTGCCTGGCTCGCCCCAGGGTAGGCCGACGGAAATCCCGGCTGCCTGAAGGGCCAGATTGGGGTAGAAATTATTGAGCTTGTCGATTGTCGGAAGGTTGGCTTGGGCTATGGCGTTGCCCTTGGGGCTCTTTCCGATGCCCCAGCCGTCAAGAATAATCAAAACTACTGGTTTCAACATAAAGGTTGGTTTTTATTTTTAGCTACTTAGAAATAATATCATTTTAGCTTGGCTTTGACAAAAAGCTCCTGATGTAATAAGATTTCAGTGTGTCCTCACGCCGTTTATTCCGAATCAAATAAATCAAATAAGAAATTTTTTGGCTTATTTCGGGGAAAACGGCGCGAGGACAAATTTAAATAATTGTTTAAACCGATTCATTTATTGATAAATTGTGCAAAAAAGGCTGTTATCTTCCGATAAGCCTGGATTTGTCTTGGAAGTCCGTGGAAAGCTTTCCAAAGATGTCCGCTACGCACTGGAAATATAAGGATGATCACTATCAATATTATTTATCAACTGAATAGAAAAAAATACCATGGAAATCATAATTGGCGTTTTAAGTCTGGCTATCGGGGCATCTTCCGGCTACTACATACGGCAGGTCATCGCTAAAAATCAATTAGATACGGCGGAGGCCAAGGCCTCGAAAGTCATTGAAGAATCTGAAAAAAAGGCGCAAGAAGTCGTTATCGAGGCGAAAAGCAAGGCAGTAAATATTCTTGAGGAAGCGAAAAAGAAGGAGCTTGACAGGGAAAAGCAAATAATGCGCTTGGAAGAGCGCTTAGAAAAAAGAGAAACCACTCTTGATAGCAAGATGGATGAGATTGAGCGTGGGCGGGCGATGCTTGAGAAAAAGGCTGAAGAAATCAGGCAGATTCGCAAAGAAGTCGAGGAAACGCGCAATCAGGAATTAAAAAGACTGGAAAAAATAGCCGGACTTTCCAAAGATGAGGCGAAAAAAGTCCTTTTGCAGTTGACTGAGGAAGAGAACCGGGACGTCATCGCGAAAAAAATCAGGGATATGGAGGCGGTCGGACAGGAAGAATTGAATAAAAAGGCCAAAGACATAATGACTTCGGCGATCCAGAAATACGCCGGCTCCCATTCGGCGGACGTGACGACCAGCACGGTCAGCATCCCTTCCGACGAGGTCAAGGGGCGGATCATCGGACGCGAAGGACGGAACATCAAGGCGCTTGAGAGGTTGACCGGAATCGAGATTATCGTCGATGACACTCCGGAAGCGATCGTGATTTCCGGATTTGATCCGATCAGGCGGGAAATCGCCAAAATCGCCATTGAAAAATTGGTCGGCGATGGACGGATCCATCCGACCAAGATTGAGGAGGCGGTGGAGTTCGCCAAACAAGAAATCAACAATAAGATACGGGAAGCTGGCGAAGCGGCCGCATATGACGTGGGCGTGGCGGGCCTGGAGCCGAAGCTCATCCAGATTCTAGGCCGCTTGCGCTACCGGACAAGTTATGGACAGAACGCGCTCCTGCATTCCTTGGAAGTGGCGCATTTGTCCGGTGCCCTGGCTTCGGAATTGGGTGCGGATGTTTCAATCGCCAAGAAAGCCGGATTATTGCATGACATCGGCAAAGCTATCGATCATGAAGTCGAGGGCACCCATGTTGAAATCGGCATCAAAATCCTGCAGAAATTCAATATCGGCAAGGACATTATCGATGCGATGAAGCCGCATCACGAAGACTATCCGTTTGAAAGCCCGGAATCGATGATAATCGCGGCGGCAGACGCTATTTCCGCCAGCCGTCCAGGCGCGCGCAAGGACACTTTGGAAAATTATTTGAAAAGACTGGGCGAATTGGAAGATGTGGTCAATTCGTTTGAGGAAGTGGAGAAGAGCTACGCGATCCAAGCCGGAAGGGAAATCAGGGTTTTTGTCCGGCCGGATAAGATCGATGATCTTGGCGCGATAAAATTGGCGCGGGCTATCGCGGATAAAATAGAGAAGGAACTCAAATATCCGGGCGAGATCAAAGTCAATGTCATCCGTGAAACGCGGGCGATGGAAGTGGCCCGATAAGGGGGTTTGCCGACTATTGCTTTATTTGAAACAAAAAGAGTATAATAGACTAAGTGAATCGCTTAGATTAAGCGGAGCTAAATAAATAAATCCCACAAACCCGCCCGTAGCGGGAATGGGATAAACTAGAGAGGCAGGTGAGAATTATGATAAATGTAAACAAGGATGCTTTGGTTTCCGCTATCGCGGCAAAAACTGAGCAATCCAAGAAAGACATTGAAATGGTCATCGACACGATGGTGGAAGAGATAACCAAATCTTTGCAAGCTGGCAACAAGGTTACATTGACCGGATTTGGAACTTTCAAAGTTTCAGCCCGCGCGGCCAGAATTGGTATCAATCCTCAAACCAAAGCCTCGATTGAAATTCCTGCGATGACCGTACCGAAATTCACCGCTGGAAAAGCGTTGAAAGAAGCTGTGAAATAATCATCTTTCGAATAAACCTTTTCTTTGCTATTATATTGGAAAGAGATGGCGATAAAATCCTCCTGAACGGAGGATTTTATTTTGGCGGCGATATCCGGCGCGCGCCGGTCATTTCCGGATAAATTTGAGATATATCACGTATTCTTTCGAGCGGGATCCGAACGATTCAAAAATCAGCGGCGGATCTTCTCTTCCGAGTTTTTCCGGCAAGTGCGGATAGAGGCTGGCTGAATTGTTCCCGGACGTTTCAAGCAAAGAAAATGTTCCCGAACTCGAATCGGCGACGCGGATTTTGCCATCCGGCGGATTTTCGTTAGGCAGGTTCGACGGTTCTTCCGACTCCATCCAAGCGATGCTTGATTTTCCATCATCATCAATTCCGATGCTTGGAAAAAATTGGTTTATGCTGGAAGGGGCGACGGTGATTATTTCCGACCAAGCGCCGTTTTCCAAAGAGCGATAAACGATTTGGGAATATCCGGAAGCGTCCTGCGATCTCCAGGCGATATGCAATTTACCGTTCGGACCTAGCGCCGCGCTGACATGCCTGGAATCGGAAACGGGATCGGAAACGGCTTGCCAGCCGTTCCATGATTCCCCGCTATCGTCCGACCAGCCATGCTGGATTTGTTGCCGGTCATCGCTGTTGCCGAAAGAAGAATACATCAATAAGTGCAACCGACCGGATCGTTCCTGCACGATTGTCGGCCGCGATTGCGTATTATCAGGGGTTGTCCGGACGTTTTTCCAGTGGATCCACGTCGCGCCTCCGTCATCCGAGCGGGAAAATTTTATCTGCTGTTTCGGGTGGTTGGCGTCTTTCCCTTCCCAGACTGCGAACAGCACGTCATTGTCGCCGACCAGGAGGTGGGGATGTTCCTGCCAATAATCTTCGCCGCCATAGCCGTCTACCGGCGCGATATTTTTCCAGGATGACCACGTCGCGCCTCCGTCAATCGAGCGGGAATATTTGATCTGGCGGTTGTCGATCTCACTGTCCGAATCAGCACCATACCATATGACATGGACGCGGTCTTTGGAATCGATGTCGATAGAAGGCACTCGTTGGTCGGATTTTTTGCCGACTGCGGCGATCGGCACATCTGTCCCGGAAGCCAGCCATTCGTTTTTTTGCCGGCTTATTTTGGCTACGAATATCTCTGATTTGCCCCGGTATTTTTTCCGGTAAGCCGCAAAAATATTACCAGCGGAGTCGACAGCGATCTTTCTTTGTCCGGAATATCCCAGCCCTCTCAGATCTTCGGTCGCGTCGATCCGTACTTCGGTTTCCTGGGCTGTTTTACGCAAAGCGTAGATTAAAACCGCGGACAAAAACGATGCCGACAACAGGGTGACTATCAAGGATGTTTTTAGATGGGGACGCATAGCGGATCATTTATTGGTTATGTGCGCATCTTTTTTATTTTCAAAAGGTTTGAGGTTGTTGTAGAACGTGTTTTCCGAAGCGTTCTGGAGCGAAATCCCCAGTCCGTTATTTTTGACCGTGTTGTTTATTAGGGTATTTCCACGCGCTTCCTGGTAGAGATGGAAACCGCTTGCGTTGGATAATATTCGGTTGTTTTCGAGATAGTTGGCGGAAGAGTCGCGGTTTATCCGGATGCCTTGTTTGTTGCCGTAAAGGTTGTTCGCTAAGACGATATTGTTATTTGATTCGTAAATCGCAAGACCATCCGTATTTTGGTAGGCGGTGTTGTCGATTACGATATTGCGGTCGGACAGCTTGTGCAACATTATGCCGTGGAGCCGGTTTTGGAAGGATATGTTTTCGGAAATAGTGTTGTTATAGCATCTCTTGGAAAGTATTATGCCGTGCGTGCCGTTGCTGAAAGTGCGGTTGCGGCTGATCAACATATTGTTGGAATCATCGTGCGGGTCGATGCCATATCGGATATTGTTGAACACTTGATTATCCTTGATGACGGCTCCGGTGACGCCGAAAGTATAGATACCGAAATAATTATCATGGATGGAGCTGTTGATTACTGAACCGGTCAAAAGATTATCTTTGAATTTCCCGCTGGTTATTTTCCAAGACAGTCCGTATGATCCGCCGAAAGGACCTCCCCGCCTAGGCAAGCCTTCATAACCCAAATAGGCTATTTCCGAATCGATGATATCCATCCGCCCGCTGCCTTTGGCGACTATGTGGCTGCGTCCGGTCGCATATTCGATATCCGGCGCTCCCTTGTTTTCATCCCACGAGGTGATTTTTATGCCTGAGATGAGGATGTTGCCGCCTTGGGAGCGGATCCAAATATGTCCGGCATCATCGCTTTTGAGTTTGAGATAATCCGCCTCGCGCTGATCCAAAACCAGGGTGACATTTTTTCCGATGTAAAGATTGGAGCGCAGGATCCATTCGCCTGGGCCGGTTTCCTCCAGCGGTACGGAATTATCCAACAACGCCCGTCGGATTTTGGACAAGGTGACGACGCTTCCGGCATTTTTCACGTGGATCGTGTTGGATTGCGCGTTGAAAAATATGACAGGCGGTTGGCGGAAGTTCCGACTGTCCAAGAGTATGTCCGGGTCGAGGGGGTTTTGCAATTCCCTAACCGGAACCATTATTTTTCTACCAGCCGGGATGAGATTAGGATTGGCGATGGGCGCATTATGTTCATAGGTGATCGTGGATATCGAGCCGATATTGAATTTGTTCCGCAATAAGCCCAATGAGTCTCCCGGTTGTATCGTGTAAAAACCATACGCGTCGCCGGATATTCTAGCAAGAATAGCTTCCTTTTTTTGAAGTATCTCAAAGGTAGGGATTGAATCCAGTTCTGGGGATTGGGCGGAGGTTGCCCCGTTTTCCTTGGAAAGAGCCGGCTGGTATAAATTTTTTTGCGAATAAAGAGAAACTGCGCTGAAATATCCAGCCAGGATGAAAAATAACCCTAAATAGGCGGCCATCTTTTTTAGCGGGGAAACTTTTTTCAAGCGGCTATCATCCCAACGGGTAATCCAACCTTGTTGGCCTACGGTCAGGAGGGCATATATCTTGATTACGGCCGAAACGAATGTGAACAGTACATAATGGGGCATAATCAGGATGTCGTCGGGATATTTTTTCAGATGCCCGTAAATTTTGATGGAACGGCTTATGATCCACCAAGCCAGAAAAATCGGAATGATTTGCCAATATCCGCGGCTTATGGCTACGAAAAAATAAACAGGACCCAAAAGCAACGTGAAGGGCTGGAAAAACCGGTCGATCATATGGAACGCCAGGATTTTGTTTCTTCTCCATACCCAACTTTCCGACAAGGTTTTCAGGTCGGAGCGCCAGCTATTCCGGTTCCAGCGGACGAATTGTTTTAGGAATGGGGAAATTTCCCCGAAGCCGGGTGTGGAGACTACGGCGTCCTGGACGTATCTGACTTTCCACCCGGCCTTTTGGACCAGGCGGGTGAGGGTCTTATCATCTCCGCTGATGACGTTTTGTCCGAGGAATTTTTCTTCTACCAATTCATCGGTATGTTGGATGATTGCGGATCTGCGATAAACCGCCGTCCGGCCGGACAAACAAGTCAGGGCGTCTCCGAACGCGGCCAAAAATGGCATCTCGTTGAGATAACGATTGTCCAGATGTATCTGAAAGAGTTTTTTGGACAGGGTGTCTGGCACGTAAACGTTTTGGCGGGTGGCGACTCCGCCGACTTTCGGGTCGGAAAAGGGGCGCAGTACCTTGCTTTTGATCGGTTCGGTCCAGATGGTATCGCTGTCGACCAGAGCTACGAATTCCGTTGTTGCCAGCTTGATCCCGTCCGCTAAAGCCGGACGTTTCCCCGGCTTTGAAGTGATCAGAAGTTTGGCAGTCGCGTTTTTTTCGGCGAATTTCCGGAATATCCCGATACAATCCTTATCCGAGTGGTCGATTACGGCGATCAACTCATCAGGATTCCCGTTCAATTGCCAGAAATACAGAGCCGCTTCGAATACCGCGGGCTTTTCGTTGTAAACAGGAACGATTATCGCAAGCGTTCCCTCGCGGAGCTGTCCATCCGGCAACCGATAAAAGAGAGCGATGATTTTTTTGAGCAACCAAACCGACCATCTCCAAATGCCGATTATTCCAAGGGGAACAAGGAATAACGCCAAGTCGCCGTACTGTTTGATTTCCTCCATATGTTTTATTTAATAATTCGCAAAAGAAGGGCTGTACTTTTTGGAATACAGGCGCTTGGGTTCGTTGAGCGTCTGGATCTTTTTGAGGCTGTCATTTTCCAAAGATCCTTTCAACAAATCATTTGTCCGGATAACCCCTTTCAGCACGGGCAGTTCGAAATCCAATTCTTCCGAAGTCCAATTGAGAAAGGCCATAGTGTCTTTAGGCAGGCATGATCCGCTGAAGGGGCCGAAATTCCTGGTTCCGTATTCCGGATTCCACATCGCTTCCGCGCTTTTCAAAACCGTCTTGAAAACCAGGTCCGAGTTGAGTTGCAGCCGGTCTCCAACCATCCGCATCTCATTGAAAAAAGATATTTTGGTAGCGTTGAGCAGGTTGTGCACATATTTCATCATTTCGGCTTCCTTAAGTGACATATGATAAATCGGCGCATCGAAATCTTCATACACCTTGCCAAGCAACAGTCCGGAAAGTTCATCGTCGGCTCCGATAACGACGACCCAGGGGTGGGCATAATCTTCGTCCGCGCTGATTTCACGGAGAAATTCCGGATTCATGCAAACGCCGAAATCCTCCGTAACTTTTTTTCCGGAAAATTTTTCCAAGATGGGGATGAGTTTTTTTTCGATAGTCCCGGGCGGAACCGTGCTGCGGATGACCACCAAAGGGAAATCGGCCGTCGTTTTCCGCAGCGCTTTGCCGACTTCTTTGGCGGCCGCTTCGATATGGCGCAAAACCACATGTCGCCGTACGGTCGGAGTCCATACGCTCAGCATGAAAATGTCAAAATCATCGTCGGTTTCGGCGATGGTCTCGATGTGGCGGGCGGCATAGCCAGCGCTAGCCAGGTTATTGATGACCTTCGCCTGTACGTCGAAAAAAACAACCTTATGGCCTTTTTGCAGCATCCCTTTGCCAGTGGCTCGGCCGACAAAACCGCTGCCGACGACGGCGATCCTTTTGGAAAGTTGCTTTTTCATATGGTTGCTGGAACCTGTACGCAAGTACGTTTCCGTCACACGCCATAAAATCCCGTTACGACCCGCCGCTGAAGAAATCGATTATGATCATATTGATTGACATAAGTTAGCGCGCTGTTTTTTCGTTTGGAATTTTAAAATCACATAACGAAACAAACTGGCTGACAGGCTCTTGTTAAAATTATTACCTCTTTAGTACAATCGCCAGCTTTTTTTATTTTCGAACCGGCTTATTTTATGCCGCCGGGAAGTCCTAGTCGGTTTTTGCTGATAAAAAACGGCCAAAAACGGCGCTTGACATATTTTCCGGCCGGATTTATAATTTTGCCACCATTGCGGACGATTTTGCCCGCAAGGATCAGCCGATAATAAACAATAAAAAAAATATGAAAAAAAATTTAAACATGTATCTGGCGTTACTTATGATCATCCTTCCGATCGGAGGATTTTTTTTGTATCAGAATTTTTTTACGGCGGGCGTGGCTGAAATCGCGGAGGCGAAAAAGAGCGTGTCGGACCAGAAAAGCGCGGATGCGCCCCTGACTGCGCAAGCCGAGCCGGAAACCGGACAAGGGGCCGAACAGGAAGCCGTGGACATCGAACCGGCTGTCGCCAATGAGGCGGCTGTCGTCCGGACTGGGTGCTCGTATCCTTCCCAAATCCTGGATCTGGCTGAGTGGAAACAGACTTTGCCGACCGGTTCTTCCAAAAAACCGGTTGAAATAAAACAAGCATCACTCGCATCGTACTCGCTGAATCCGTATTTTTTCCCGAACGCCACTTGTGACGGAGTGGTTTTCCGGGCACCGGTCAACGGGGTCACGACCAGCGGTTCCGGCTATCCCCGTTCCGAGTTGAGGGAAATGAAAGACGGCGGAAAAACTTTGGCGAGTTGGTCGACAAGCTCCGGCACGCACTCGATGTTTATCGACCAGGCGATTACCGCCGTGCCCAAGACCAAAAAACACGTGGTCGCCGGCCAGATCCACGACGCGGATGACGATGTCGTGGTCGTGCGTTTGGAATATCCCAAGCTTTTCGTGGATATCAACGGCAAGACCGGACCGACGCTGGATCCGAATTATACTTTAGGCAAAAGATTCACGGTCAAATTCGTGGCCGCCAACGGCCAGATCAAAATCTATTACAATGGCAGCGCAACTCCGGCTTATACGATGGACAAAAAAAGTTCGGGGAACTATTTCAAGGCCGGCGCCTACACCCAATCCAATTGTTCCAAGGAAAAATCTTGCAGTGACAGCAATTTCGGAGAAGTGGTCATCCACAAGCTCACGGTGCAGCACTAATCGGATTTGTTGGGATGCGATAATATAAAAGCACGTCTCTGCAAGACGTGCTTTTAGGAAAGTGAAGCGGATAGGGTTGGTTCGATTTTCCCACCCAACGCAAAAAGTTACCCTGACGGATAACTTTTTTTGACTGAGCGGGTAGGGGGAATTCCGCGTCGTCCGCGGCGGACTCCTTGTCCTGGGCAGCGCCAAATCCTCGCTCGCTCGAATTTGTCGACATTCGACTGCGTCGCGGCGACTTGTCTCATTTCTGCCCACCTGCCTGCCGGTAGGCAGGTTCGATTCCCCATCCTATCCCTCAACGCAAAAAGTTACCCTGACGGATAACTTTTTTTGACTGAGCGGGTAGGGGGAATCGAACCCCCCTCCTCAGCTTGGAAGGCTGATATAATAGCCACTATACGACACCCGCTGGATTTTTTAATAACATAGGTATTGTATAATCAATTTCGGCAAAAGTCAATCGTTGACCAGAAACGGATAAAAAGGTAAATTTAGCAATGATAGTATGAATGATAGCACATTAAAATTTAAATATGGAGGTATAGTAGCGTGAATATAAACGAACAAAATGAGACAGGACTAAGAGTTTTGCCAGGTTATGACAATCACGGGCTGGTCGGGAGTTATTTCCGCCGGTCCATCCTGCCGGACTTAAAAATGTTGGCGCCGGCTGATATTACGGTGCTGATACAAGGCGAGCCGGGGACAGGTAAAGAGCTGGTTGCCGAGAACCTGCACAGACTAAGTGGACGGACGGGTGGCTTCGTGGTATTCAACTGCAGCGCCATTCCGGAAAGTCTTTTTGAAAGCGAGCTGTTCGGGCATATGAAAGGAGCTTTCACTGGAGCGACGGCGAATGTCGAAGGCAAAGTAAAAATGGCACAAGACGGAACTTTGTTTTTTGATGAAGTTGGAGATTTGCCGCTTCTATTGCAACCTAAGCTTCTTCGTTTGATCCAGAATGGGGAGGCGCCGAAGGTCGGCGCGATGACTACTAGGAGAATAAAGACACGGGTGGTGTCAGCCACCAATAAAAATCTCAAGGAGCTTGTCGATGCGAAGTTGTTCCGGCAAGATCTTTATGATCGGCTAGCGGGAAACACCATCGAGATTGTCCCATTGCGGGAGCGTCTATATGACTTACCCGTATTGATCGATCACTTCATAGATTGTTTTTGTGCCGCATACGGCAAAAACAAGGGGGATATGGCAGGGATAGCCAGCAGTCTTTTGGCGCAAGGAGCCGAACATTATTCCTGGCCAGGCAATGTCCGCGAACTGCGCAATTTCATCGAGAATTGTGTAATTTTCGGCAGAAACGTCCGTATTCCTAATGATGACAGTATCATTATGGATAACATTGCCGCATCCTCCGAAAAACGTGAAGATTTCTCGGTGAAGTCGTTGGATTTCTACCTGGAAACCGCCCGTTTGCAAAATTATCTGCTGCACAGAGTACTTGAAGAAACCGGCGGAAACAAGCGCCGGTCCGCGGACATTCTGGGTATTACGGAAGCCACCTTATATAGGTGGCTTAAAGGATAGGAGAGACAGTATGGCAAAAATGCCACCCCCGCATAGACGGAGGTGGCATTTTTAAATTGTCGGGGTGCAGAGACTCGAACTCTGACTACTTGGTCCCAAACCAAGCGCGCTACCATTACACAACACCCCGCAGGCTACCTGTAAATAGTATATCCTTATGGGCATTTAGTCAATATCGGGTGGAAATGAGATAATATGTCCGTTGGATTGTATTTTATATACAGAGGTATGGAAAATTATTTCAATAATCGAAAGAGATCTTTTTTGATGCGGGCTAATGTCCCATTTAGCGCCGCGGTTTTAATTATGCTCGCTTTGTCAGGCGGCGTGTTGTATTTGTTGGATAGTGGCCTGGATGGGATAACTGAACAAACGGCTTATACGGGCGTTTTTGTTAATCGCACTGATGCTAGCGCGGTTCCGATCCGGGAAGATAATATAGTCCGGCATTTTTCTCCTGGGCCGATTTCAATGGCGCTGGTAAAGAGCAATGGTTGTGTCGCGGATGGTTTTTTGTCCGGTTACGGCGGCCGGACCGGAGAGGCGGTCAAGATGATTAATCGGTCGAAATGCGTCTATCTCCACCGCGCGTTGGAAACATGGCTCAAGCCACCGAATTTCGAGAAGGCGTTCGGTATCATGGAAGAAGTCGAAAAAAGGCCGATCATATACGGGATGTTCTTAGCTGAAGCGATTTCAATGCGGAAAGAATATGATGACCCGATCCTGGACCAGGAGCACCGCTTCGACCAGATGTGCCGGGAAGGTACCAAGGGGCGTTGGGGCGACGAAACTTGCATTCCAAGTATCCAGAACGTCGAATATCGACGCTATTTGAAAGCGGTGACGCGCCGAGCGATGGATCTGGGCATCCAGAGTTTCATGTTCGGACAAATCCAATTGCAAGACGAGCATCCTAACTTTGAAGAAACCGAAATAAAAAAGGTTCTGGATGATATGCGGAGCTATGCCAAGGAAAGGGATATGGAAATCATTATCGGAGCACAGACGGATGATGTCACTGATGAAAAATATCTCAAGCTTTTCGATTACATAGAGGGCGGGGTTGGAATTGATAATTTGGGCAACGTGGAAGATCAACCTTGCTTCAGCGGGCACTCGAGCTGCTGGGCGTTGTTGTGGGATAAAAAATACAGCTCCAAAGCGAACAATGTCCTTTTGCATCTCGATTGGAGCGGATTCACTTGGGATGATATGGGGGTTTTCGCGCGGATGCCGCAAGAAAGGAGGATTAAGACCCTGGACAGTCTGTATAAGAAGTTCACTTCGCAGAAGATGGGGTTTATGATGCCGTTTTTGGCGGTGCTGAACAAGGAAAATAACGGCTGTTACGGCCCGAATAAAAATTTTTATTCCCCAAGCGATAAATTCAAATGCAAGGATGAAGGATATATAAACGAAATTATGAAAGATGTCGTGGTGCGCTAAAGCGTTTCTTTTCGCACAAAGGCGATTCGGTCTCGGGTAAGGATTATTTTTCCATCCGGTCGGATATGTTAGTATGAAAATATGAAAATTCGGATGATAAAAATTTTAATAGGCATCTTTTTGGTCGGCGGCGTGTTTTTTGCCGCTTTGTTTTATGGCGGATTTTCCGATCCGGATAAGACGACGATCGATCTGGAAGATAAATCGGATGCGGTAGCCGATGAAGTGGCTGGGACAGGCGAGGTTGCCAAGTCGGAAGAAGTTCCGGCAGAAGCACCGGCAGACGTGCTACCGGAAAGTCCGATAACGGCCGCGCTTCCGGAAAAAAAAGATCCGATTGCCAAGGAAGCACCGGCTAAAAAAACCGGCGCACTCAAAATTGTCGATAAGTTGGTGGATTTCGGCTATGAGAAGGCTTCTAAAAGAAATATCGATACGATTATCATCCATTCTTCATATGACGCCCTGGGAAGCGATCCTTTCAGCGTCAGCGGCATAATCAAGGAATATGAAGCCTACGGCGTTTCAGCCCACTACCTGATCGCCAGGGATGGCGTGGCATATCGGTTGGTGGAAGACCGGAACATTGCCTATCATGCCGGAGTCAGCCAGGTTCCGGACGGCCGGACAGGCGTGAACGGTTTTTCTATCGGTATTGAACTGATAAACACGAAGAAAGATGAATTTACGGAGGCCCAATATGCGGCGCTCCAAAAATTGATCGATCGGATAAAAAGTGAACATAAGATAAAATATGTCCTGGGGCATAACCAGATCGCGCCTGGCCGAAAAGACGATCCGTGGAATTTTGATTGGGATGAGCTGGATTAGGGCTTGATAAAAGCCATAAATCGAATCGTGAAATTTTGCCGATATCGACCCTGTACTATTTTTACGTTTGTTGGTATGATGTATAGCGCTAATTTAAAAATAAATCAAAATACACTATGGAAGTGAAAAATAAATTCGGGAAAATCTTGACCGGTTTTGCCGGCGCGTCTTTCGTGGCGACTGCCGTGATGGGAATAAAAATCGGAGAGGATAACAAGCGGATCGCGAAGCTCGAAGAAGATTTGAACGGATATAATTCTTCGATGGCGGAAGTTCTGGATACCCAGAAGCAGATTATCTCCGGGCGGGAGGCTATCCTGGATAATCTGGCCAAAGCGGCGGCACCGGAGACTACGAAAAAAGTCACAAGTCAAACGGTGGTTCCCGGCAAGACAGTCACACAGAAAGTGCCCGTAGCCACCAAAAGTTCTTCGAAATCATCCTCTTCCAAATCAACCAGTTCGTCCTCCTCATCTTCTAAATCAAGTAAGACCACCGGGACTTCATAAATCCACGAATATATAACATATGAAAACAATAATAGCTAGGATAGGGATGGTCGGACTGCTTTTTTTAGCAGGTTTTGCCTGGGCGGTTTTCCCTCCGAAAGTCCCGCAGGTGCCGGTCCACGTGGCGGTGGCTGACGATGGCGAAGAGGATGAGGAGCACGAGGAAGATGAGCGCGATGAAGATGAAGAGCATGAGGATGATGATGAATATGAATCGGAAAAAGAGGATCAGCCGATAGTCGAAGAAGAGGATGAGGTGAAAATAGAATACGAGTTCGTGACGCAGAAATTGCCGGATACGGTCGTGGATACGGTCGTGGAAATTCCGCGTTATGACAGCGATGGCGACGGGTTGTATGACGATGAGGACCCGCATCCGGACATCAATGAATTCCTGATCGTCAAGGATGATAATTTGAATGGATTAGATGATAGGTATGAACGATGAAAAATTTACCAGGATCAATGATGCTTTCCAGTGTATGGGAACCGCTGTCGCGGTGGAAATAACCGTCGCTGACGCAGTCGATGCGGCTGGCAAAGCCAGAAAAGCCATCGGGGGCATCAAAGATATTTTTGCGGAAAATGAGAGGATCTTCAGCCGCTTTGATCCGGACAGCGAACTGTCCAGAATCAATGCCAATATCGGAAAGAGGATGGGCGTGTCGGAGAAAATGTTTGAAGTATTGGAGTTGTGCCTCAAATTTTATGAACTTTCGGAGGGTTATTTCGATCCCCGGGTTTTAGAAAATTTGGAAAAGATCGGTTATGACAGAGATTTCAGAAGCAATGATTTGAACCGGGACGGCAATCAGGCGATTGAATTGTCGAAAATCACGGGTGGGCTGGCGGATGATTTGGTCCTGGATCCGGATGGCAATTCCATCATGGTGAAAAAAAGAATCGACACTACCGGCATAGCGAAAGGGTATGCGGTCGATGAGGTAGCTAGGTTTTTGGAACAGCAGGGATTTGCGGATTTTATCGTCGATGCCGGAGGGGATATGCAGGCGCGCGGAATCGATGCGGATGGTGCGAGGTGGACAGTGGATATTGAAGGTATGGAGGCGGGCAAGCTCAGGCTCAAGCTGGATGACGAGGGTGTCGCCACTTCCGGCATCAGCCGGAAAAGGTGGATCGTGGGAGATAGGAAATTCCACCATCTGGTGAACCCGAAGGATCCAGAAAATTTCTCCTATGACATCAAGACCGTCACGGTCATCGAGAAAAAAACCGTTGAAGCTGATGGTCGCGCCAAAGTATTGGTCTTGATGGGCAAAGAGAAAGGAATCGGATTTGCCGACAGAAATAACATCAAGGCTTTGTTTTTGGACTATCGGGGAAATGTTTATTTGTCAAAAGCGATGAAGGAAAAAATTTTAAATTAGATGTGGTCCATCCTTATTTAATTGGTTAAATGGAATCGATTGAAAACTGGAAAATTAAAATTCAAGACCGTTGTCCTGGCCGTGGCGCTTTTGGCGATGAGTTTCCCTGCGGGTATCGCTACGGCGGAAAATAATGTGGATTATGGCGATCAAGTCGTCATTGATAGCGATTTGGACGGTCTCACGGATCAAGCGGAGGTGCAAATCTACGGCACTGATCCAATTAATCCGGATACCGACGGCGACGGGATACTTGATGGGGCGGAAGTCGTGCGTGGCACAGATCCGCAAGATGCCGATGATCCGGCCACGGCTTTGGGCGAGAATATCGCCGGCAATTTGGGAGATGAAACTCCCTGGGCTTGGTATGTCGTCCGCGCGTCCGGGTTCGTAAGTTTCGGATTTTTGTGGATCACTATCTTTTTGGGACTGGCTATCAGGAACCCGTGGCTTAAAAAATTTATCGAACCGGCATACAGTTTCGATTTCCATTGCTTTACGGCCGCCGCCGCCGTTTTTTGGACGCTGGTCCATGGCGCGGGTTTGCTTTTCGATGAGTCGATCGGTTTCGGAATCAAGGACGTGGCGATTCCATATTTTTCCCAAGCCACGATTATCGATACGGACTACCTAGCTCTCGGCATCATGGCTTTCTATATGATGGCGATTATGACCGTCACGTCATATCTGCGCCAGCATATAAACCATTGGTTGTGGCGCGTGTTGCATTTCTTGAATCCGTTGGCGTTTATTTTCGCGGTAATGCACGGATACCAGAATGGTACGGATATGAAAAACGTTTATATCGCCGGCGCCTATTTGGCCTCTTCCGCCGTGCTAGTGCTGGTTTATCTTTCCAGCCTAGTCGCGGTTATCTGGGGAAAATTCAACAAAAAATCCGCATAAACCTTCCATATGGACCGCCCAAGTTGACACCAAAATCGGGCGGTGGTATAATTTCCAATATTAAAATCACGCAGAGGTTCCATAGGCGGACATAAAAACTCCGCAAAAAAAATAACCAGGAAGACGCGATCCAATTCGGGCAAGAAGATGGACGTTTTTTGTATATTGGTAAAATCCGGCAATCCAGGGAAAGTCCCGGGATAAGCGCGGAGTAATCAGGATAAAAAGTTATTTAGTTGTTTGACAATTTGATCGGAGTTAAAGTATTTGTCAGACAATGGGGTAAAAATTTTGGATGTCGTCCGGATCTCTAAAATTTTTATCCCATTGGGGGATCAAAACAAAAAAAGCCTTGCACAAGGGCAAACGGAGGAATGCATGAGAAGATCGATGAGCGTTGTGCGCGAATCCCGCGCGAAAATCGGATATCGCGAAGTTCGCGATATCCTGGGGGAGAATTTCGTTTCACCTGAGGATATCGGACAGGTGAGCGGGATACATTATGGCAAGAAATTATTAAGGCAGTTTATCGAAACTCTCCCTGCTGAAGATGTTGTGTGTTGGCTTCGGGACAATGATTATGTGTTAATTTCTGGGCCGCCTTTGCCAATGTTGCTATCAGGCATTTATCAAGCGCTTGGAGTCCCGATTCGGCTGGTGAGAATCGGAAAACGGACGTTTTCCC
>JAUXSI010000047.1 GCA_030679985.1 Candidatus Moraniibacteriota bacterium
TTCTTGTTATTCATTATATCCTTGAAGTCGATGGTGCTTTTCTGCTGGGCGATAATCGGCCGCATCATATCATTTGAAATGAAAGTCGTCAGCTTGGAGGTGATATAGGGCACCATATTCGCCAAAGCCGCGTCCCCGCCGGCTTTCTCCGCTTCCTTGGTCCAGAAATCGACCACGATCGGATTTTTGCAGCGGGAAATTTTCATCCGGCGGAAATCTTCGTCCGACAGGACTTTGGAAATCTCCATCAATGTCGAACCGCTGGCCGGATCATCCATGATGAGCAGCATCGCATTGCGCATATACTGTTCGAACATCGGGCCACCGGTCGCCTTAAGATCATACAATTGGTCGAAAATCCCGATCATCTCATTGATTACGAAAGTCTTCTGTTCCGGACGGTTCTCATCATATTCCAACATATTCAAACCGAACGGCCGCTCGGTATCGGACGGATCAAAAACGATCACGTCCTCCGCACGCTCCCTCGGAATGGCGGTCAGGATATCTTCGATCGCGTCCCCATGCGGATCGATGAAGCAAAAACCGCGGCCTTCACGCGCATCCTGCTTGGCCATCTCCTGCAAAAAGTTGGATTTTCCGACTCCGGTCTGTCCGATCGTATATAGGTGGCGGCGGCGATCCATCATCCCCAAACGGATCGGGGTTTTCACGCTGCGATAGTTATTGTAGCCCATCACCAATCCGTCTTGCGGGATATCTAGCGGCGGCGGCGCGGCATTCGATTTGAGCCACTTTATGCGTGGCGCTTCCGTCACGGAAATCGGCAGATGGAAAATACTGGCGATTTCCTCGGTATTCAAAATGACGCTATATTCTTCATTGAAATTCCTGAATATGAAATCATAAGCGACATCCTTTTGTTTAAGACGCTTTTTAACTTTGAACAGGTTTATGTCCGAGTTTTCAAACTGGGAAAAGGAATTTTCCATCTGAGCCAGGATCTGCTCGGCCCGCTCGGAACTGGCGGCCGAAGCCACCAGGCGGATATTGACTTCAAACCCGGCCTTGCTTGATTTCTGGTCTATCCCTTTGACCAACTCCTGCTCTTCAGGCGTCAGTTGGAACGTTTTGTCATTCTGCGCCGGCGCGCCCTCTTTTTTCTTGACCACGACTTCGTGGAAAGCGTTGCCGATCCCCTTGCCGACTTTAGTCGCAAAAGAACTGTGCACGTCCCGCAAACGCTTGCCTTGCTGCATTTTTTGCGCCAATGAACGGCCGGCATGGCGCCAGCTGTGGCTGGCCGGCCTTAAAACCAATTGCATAGCCGCGCCTTCGGACTGCGTTTCCAATTTTCCCAAAGCGTTGGTAATGGCATTCAGGGGATCGACCTCCAAATTCTCGTATGTCCGGATAGGCAGGATATATTTGTTTTTCAATTCCAAAACGGCCGCCGCCGTAAAGCTGTTCGGCGAAAATATCGTATAATCCGCGGTTTTTTCCAAAGAAGCATTGGGGAAAAAGCTGTTTATTTGCTTTTCGATGCTTTCACGGAACTTCTTCGGCACGGACACAAAAAAAACGATTTCGTCGTCCTTGGAGGCATTGGCGATTTCCAAGGAGATGTATGGGCTATCATACAGGAAACGGTGCCACAAACTTTTTTTATCTTTCATCAAGGCAATCGAGGCTAACAACTGCTCCATCGCTCCGATTTCCTCCTTCCAAGCATCCTGCCGCTCGTTCTCATCGCGGGGTTTGACCACCTTGGAAACCCGGATGATTTCCAAATCCATATTCAAAGAACGGTTGAGTTGCGCCCGGAAATTGATGAAGCTGCGGATGACCAGCCACAACCCGCTAGCGGCACTCACCAGACCCAAAAGGACGGCCAACAGGAAAAGTATTGAATTGAGATTAAAATCCGAATTGCCCATCTATGTTTCTCCGCCCATCCATCCCGTTCAAATACGGAAGCTAAGTGGCGGACTTTTTTTATTTTTATTTTCCGCGCTTATAATTCCTCGATCAGGCCCTTTTCCATCAAAGCGTCATGGAATTCTTCCAACATCAGCCTATCGTGCAATCCGTCCAATATGTAATTGTCATTTATCCGCTGGGCCACTTTGACCGCATGCACCACGCCTTTTTGCATCGCGATGTCCACCAGATTATTGATCCTTGAATCGGCATCCATTTCCTTTCCCAATTCATCCGCGTCTTTTTTCACATCCGCATCGTCCGTCGGCGGAGATTGGGTCTTGATTTTTGAAACTATCTTGGTGTAAGTATCATCCTTTTCGACCGCGCCTTCCTGCCTTTCAATATTTCTTTCCGCGGCAAACGCGTCATCCGGCTGTTCGGGCTGGCCGGTATTATCCATCGGCTGTCCGCTTTCTATGAATTTGCTTTTCATATCCAAATCCTTCTCTTCGATTGGTTCCAATGGCATAGCGTTTCATCCCCGACCGGCCATCCCGTCTCGCGGAACCCAGTCAGGATTTTTAATATTTAGATTTAAGCGCTTTTCATCTCCGCCTTCAACTCGCTTATGATTTTTTGCAACAATTCTTCGTAATTATGGATGTTTTCCTTGAGGAAATTCTCAATCTCATCCGGACCGGCCTGGTTCTCCAGCATCCCGCCGAACAATTCCTGGTCGATCGGGCTCAATCTATCCATAGTCTCGATAAACATCCGCTTAAGGACTACTTCAGTCATCTTGATGATCAATTCTTCCTGTTTGTCAGATGGAAGATTCTCCAATCCGAGCTCCTTGATCAAATCGCTTTGTATTTGCGTATTCATATGCGTAGATTAACTTGATTAAAAAAATTATTTGCTCCAGGTGCTTCTCATTATATTGGCGACCCTGGCGGACCATTCGAACATGGATTCATCCGTCTTAGGATCCAATTCCTTCAAACTGGCCGTGTCGCCCTCCAATGACTTCCGCAACGATTCCAAAAATTTCACAGCATCACCCTGCGCGTTTTCACTGAGATATTTTTGCGCGTCCACGTCTATGATCCTCCCAAATAGAGCGTTTTCACCGCCCAAAAGAGCTTTTACATTGTCATTATAAATTTTGGCATATTCCGGACTGTTGATATTTCCTACGGACTCATGATATCGTTGCGCGAACTCATTGACCTTGGAATCGAATTCGTTCCCAGCGGGCATAGCCTCGATTGGCGGATTCCCAGCCGACGGGACTTCGGCATTGCCGGACAAATCCTCCGTCAAGCCGCCATTTCCAAAAACTTCCTCAAAAGCCGCGTCCCATTTGATATTCTGCAATTGCTCGGCCGACATCCGGTTGAAATCCACTTCTTTCGGCAAGCCGAACTTTTCCGGATCAGCCACAATCAGATCTTTTATCCGGTCTATATTGTGGACCTTGAGAGCCTCCGCCGCTTCCGAATCGCCTCCGCCCAAACCGTCGAAAGCCTCTTTAAATCTGACTTCCAATTGTTTGTGCGCTTCATCCCAAACCGATTTTCCACCCTGATAGTCGACTGTTTTTTCAAAAGCCGAAGTTGCGGCCGCTTTTTCAGCTGCCTCCGGCACCGGATTATTTGGCGCTTCCTGTCCGGGAATTCCGTCCGGCGCGCCGGCGTTTCCAGGATTGATTGTTTGATCGGACACTCCGATTCCGGCTTTTTCCGCTAGCGTTTCACCCAGGCCGGCATCCGATCCAAGCAAATGATCCAGCTTCGGTTGCCAGTATTCCATAGCCGTCTTGCCCATATCGCTCTCCGCGAAATGTTGGAAAATAGAACTGCCTAAAAACGAAGTCGCCACACCGGCTCCGATCGCGCCGTACGTCCGCCATTTTTTAGCCAAATCCCGATCTTGGATTTCCCGATCGATACCCTTGATCTTCAAATCCAACATCTGGCTTAATTTTTCCGCATCGATCTCGCCCAACTCGGATTGGGATTCCGCTGCGATGTCCCGAGCCTCAGCTTCACTCCTGTTTGCCCGGCCTTTTTCCGCCATTCCTTCAAACATTTGCGAATAACCAAGGGAGCCGACACTCATACTGAATAACCGCCTGGCTGTCATAAGCGCCCCGGCCGTAGCCGCACCCGCCCAAGCGCCTGACGCGAGACCGACCCCGGCCAATCCGACGCCCAGGGTAACTTTTTTCCACATCGGCAATTTCTTATAATTTTCCAACATCTTAACATACCCGCCTTTCAATTTTTCCGGCCAGCCTCCGGTTTCAAATCTGACCTGATCTCTCGTTTTCGCGATATTCAAATGCTCGCCTTTATTCAAAAACTGCGCCATAATTTCCACGTCCCCCCTATCGGAAACCATCGAACCGACCAGAGCATCCTTGTAGTTTTTCAAAGCGCTCTCATAATTCAACTTCGCTTCTTCCAATTCAGCGTTGAATTCCCCCAGATGCGCGCCTTTTTTGCCGAATCCCAAAATCTTCTTGAAAAATGAAGATTTCTCATTGACAACATTGCTTTTGATGATATACGCCCTTCTCGCCGCATCCAATTTCTCGCTCAACTCGCGGATTTCCTTGTCTTCATAGCGTACGGTTTCCGCTTTTTTTGCCTCTCCCGATATTGGAATCTCGCCTGGATCAATGATTTCGCTGCCATTTTTATCATAATGTTTGACGCCGTATTCATCCTTGTCGAAGTATTTCAACATCTCCCGCTTATTCTTCTCCTCCAATGTTTCGGGTTTGTCGATAATTTCATTGCCATCCTTATCATAATGCTTGACGCCGTATTCGTCCTTGCCGAAGTATTTCAGCATTTCCTCAGAATTTTTTTCCGACAGGGTCTTATCCTTATCCACTTCATTGCCATCCTTATCGTAATGCTTGACACCATATTCGTCCTTGCCGAAGTATTTCAGCATTTCCTCAGAATTTTTTTCCGACAGGGTCTTATCCTTGTCCACTTCATTGCCATCCTTATCATAATGCTTGACGCCGTATTCATTTTCACCAAAAAATTCCTTCATTTTTTCAGCATTTTCCCGACCAAGCCTCTCCTGTCGACCGATAGATTTGCCACTATTATCAGCGACCGGCTCTGTAGCCGCCGGTTCTTCCGCCGGCTTCTTTGACCGCCCAACCTTATCAAAAAACTGGCTTATCTTATCGGCTCCAAGCCTAGCATTCATCGCCCCGACGCCCGCCTTCCCGCCATCATAGGCGGTTTTCGCCTCCCGCAATTCATCCGCCAAGCTGCGCGCTTCTTCCTGATGGGCATCATCGAAATTATTCGGATCCAATTCCTGCATCCGGCTCTCATATTGTGACAGCACGTTCTGCGCCCGAAGATCCTTGTCCAAACCGGCGCGTGCCTCCTGCTTGGCCCCGTCTACGACTTTGAATAGATTGCTTTCTCCAAAAGACATTTTTTTATGATTAAAAAGTTATTGTCCACTTTCATCGTCCGCCATTCCGGCATACGCCTCCGATGCGGCCGAATCTATTTTTCCATCAAAATATCCGTCTTGCCGCATACTCTCCCTGAGAAAAACCGCAGTCTGTATCTCCAATGTCAATCGTTTTTCTTCATCCGCATACTCATCCCACCTCACACCGGTTTCCAGTCTCTGGCGGAATTTTTCGGCGTGCTTTCCATAGACGGCCAAAAGCGCTTTCTCTTCTTCAGAAAAACCGGTTTCTTTTTCCGCTTCGCCTTGTGTCTGCATAATATTATTTATTGATTCCGCTTTTTCTTCATCCGGATCTCCAGTTGAAATATTTTCACCCTTGCCGGATAATCCCGCGACATCCTCTTCCGGATCCTGGAACAAACCAGCCGCTTCCAATCTCTCCAGACCTCTCCGCGATGCGCCCGGGACACCTCCAGCTTCCGCCGACTTTCCATCCGCAACTTTGTCTTTGTCGGCTTCATCCAAAAAATCCGCCATTTCCGCATTTGTCTGGAATTTCTTGATTCTTTTCATTTTCTCATCATTGCCGATTTTCTCGTCATACAGATCGATCAACCGCAATTCCAGCCTGGAGGCCTTCAATAACAATTCCGGATTATCCCTGAACTTGCCAGGATCGATTTTTTTTCTAAGGCCAGTATAGACTTCTTCGATGTTTTCCGCCGGCAATTCAACCTTCTGCGCGATTTTAGATTCTCTTCCCATCATATAAATTGAAAAGTCGTAACGAATTTAACTGCCTCGTGTCCGAATTATACCACATACCCGTCTTTTTCCAAAGATGTGGATAACTCAAAAACCGTTTTGGAACGGATACCAAATATGTTATCATTCAATCAGCATAAAACAGACAAACAAAAATAAAAAAAATATGGAAAATTTATCGATTCCTGCCACTGCTAAAAAAAATCTTGGTGGAAAAAACAAAAAAATCCTAACCTATATCTTATTGGCCTTGATAGTCGCCTTGGGATTGTTTTTGCGCACCTACCACATCGATACCGCTCCGCCCGGCATCTATCCGGATGAAGCCGTCAACGGACAAGACGCCATCCGCGCTTTGGAAACCGGAGAATTCCAATGGTTTTATCCGGCCAACCAAGGCCGCGAGGGTTTGTTCATGAATCTTGTCGCCCTGTGTTTCAAATTTTTCGGCATCAGCATCCTGACTCTTAAATTGCCTGCCATAATTTTCGGAACATTTACCATCCTCGGTACCTATCTGCTCGCCAAGGAACTGTTCCAGAAAGAAAGGGTCGGCCTTATCGCAGCCTTTCTCTACGCGACATCTTTTTGGGCCATCAACTTCAGCCGGATTTCTTTCCGCGCCAATATGCTGCCTTTCGTCCTGGTCTTCACTTTCTATTTTCTTTTTAAGGCGGTCCGCGTGAAAAAATTCCGTTATTTCGCCGCCAGCGGATTTATTTTCGGCATCGGCGTCCACACCTATATCGCGTTCCGCATCGCGCCGTTGATTCTGGCCATCCTGCTTTTTTCCTTCATCTTGTCGCGAAAAAAATTCTTGCGGGAATATTGGAAGCATATCGCGGTCTTTGTCGCGATGATGTTTTTGGCCGCCGCTCCGATGCTCTACACTTTTTACGCGCATCCGGAATTTTTCGAATCCCGCTCGGATTCCATTTCAGCCCTTTCGCCCGCCATGAACCACGGCCATCCGCTTCTGACCGTCTTTGAAGGTTTCGGTTTGAGCTTGGCCAAATTCAATTTTTATGGCGACCAGAATTGGCGCCACAACTATCCGCCCTATCCGGTCCTCGATCCGTTGGTCGGTATCGCTTTCCTATTCGGCATGATTTACTCCGCTTCCACCCTGCTTCATTTCCTCATCCGCAGGATCAAGCAGCGAAAAAGGGACGCGCGGATGGACATCCACTCGCTTTTAATCGCTTGGTTTTTCATTATGCTCGCGCCTGAATTTATGACGGCCGAGGGATTGCCGCATGCCCTGCGATCCATCGGAACGTTACCGCCGGTCATAATATTCGCCGCCCTCACCTTTGAATATTTTCTGGAAAAAACGCAAAAAAATTCGAAATTTTACAAAAAAATCATCGCGTCCGTCGTCATCCTGATGCTGGTTTCGATCGGACTGTTCAATTCCATAAAATACCATTATTTCTGGGCCCACAAGGAGAAGGTCGGACTGTCTTTCAATAAGAACCTGACCGATATCGCCAAATATATCCAAACTTTGCCGCCCCAGCAAGAAAAATTCGTCGTCACCAACTACAACACCCTTGAGAAAGCGCCGATCGAAGTACTGATCCATCCGAACAACACATCTTTCATTTTCCCTGACAGGCTGTCCGAAATCAATCCGCAAAACAACCGTGATTTTATGATTTTCTTCACCGAATACAACCGGGATGCGATACGGGAAATGCGGCAAAAATTTCCCGAACTGGCTTTCACGGAAATAAATAATCCGCTAGGCAGCATTTATTATATTTTAAAATAAACATAAGTTTCCATTATGCAAAAATTCTTGGAAAAAAATTACCGGCTCATCATCATAGCGATATTGGGTTTCATAGCGATCGTTTCGGTCTTGAATGCCCGCAATGATTCTCTTATTTATGACGAAGACGCGCACATCCCAGCTGGCTACAGCTATCTGACCCAGCACGACATCCGGCTCAACCCGGAACATCCGCCGCTCCTGAAAGACCTGTCCGCTTTGCCCCTGTTGTTTATCCGGCCGAATTTCGACACCACGCAGGATTTTTGGACCACGGACAACGCCGACAACGGCCAGTGGAACGCCGGCAAAAATTTCCTGTTCGGCTCCGGTAATGACCCGGACGAAATAATTTTCCTGTCCCGCCTGCCGATCATCCTGCTTTCCTTATTACTCGGGTTGTTTATTTTCAAATGGACCAGGGAAATGGCCGGCCTGACCGCCGGACTTTTCGCCCTGACACTCTACGCTTTCGATCCCAATATCCTGGGCCACAATCATTTCGTCACCACCGATCTTGGCATCGCCGCTTTTACCGCCTTCGCCTTGTATTATTTCTTGCGCTTCATCAAAGAGCCGACCGGCAAAAACATCCTACTGGCCGGCCTATTCCTCGGCTTGGTCCAGTTGGTCAAATTTTCTTCCGTCCTGCTTTTCCCGGTTTTCGGTCTGCTTATTATCCTCTATCCACTTGTCAGGCTCCATCGCGAAAAAAGCCGTTTGAAAATAATAGCTGGTTACGCCTGGAAAGGGCTTGCAGTTTTCAGCCTGTCGATCGCGGTCGTCTGGATCGGATATTTCGCCAACACCTACGCTATGCCGCAAACCAAGCTCGTGGAAATAATGGACCATTATATGAAGCCGGATGATCCGCGACCGTTGACCGTCCACACCCGCGAAATCATCCGGAACATCAATAACTACCCGGCTTTGGCCCCGCTGGCCGATTACATCTTCGGCATCGCCCGGGTATTCCAACGGGTAGGCGGAGGCAATATCACCTATTTTATGGGCGAAATCAGCAACCAAGGCTTCCTGTCATATTTTCCCGTCGTCTTCCTGATCAAAGAGCCCTTGCCGATACTGGTATTGCTGTTGTTCTCCATATCGGTCGGCCTATTCGGAATCGCTAAATCGTCCTTTACACAAACCAGAAAGATCCCTTCCGCCCTTGTCCATTATTTACGCACCTATACCGCGGAGTTCGCGATGCTTTCCTTTATCTTCATCTATATTCTGACTAGCATTACCGGACGGTTGAACATCGGCTTGCGGCACCTTTTCCCCATCTTCCCCTTCCTCTATATCCTCATCGCCGTCAGCGTATTCCGGTTCATCCGCCGGCGCCACAACCAAAGCAAGCGCGTCTTCAACCTAGCCGCTTTGGCACTCGCGACCCTCCTAATAGTCGAAACTGTTTCGGTTTATCCGTATTATATGTCCTATTTCAACCAATCAGCCGGAGGCGCAAAAAACGGCTACCGCCTGGTGACCGATTCCAATGCCGACTGGGGACAAGACTTGAAACGGCTGGAAACTTTTCTCAAAGTCCATCCGGAGATAGGAAAAATCAAAGTCGATTACTTCGGAATGGCCGACCTGGATCATTATCTCGGCGGCCGCTATGAGAAATGGTGGGCTGCTAAAAGGCCGATTGAGCCGGGCTGGTATGCCATTTCAGCCCTATTCCTGCAAGAAGGCATCTATGATACCCGAAAAAAAGACGACGAATCATACCGCTGGCTGGAAAGCCGGGAACCCGATTTCCAAGTCGGCACCTCAATTCTCATCTACCACATAACTCCGCCGGAAATCCGCTGATGTCCCCAGCACAAAACAAAAAAACCGGATCCGACCAGATCCGGTTTATTTTTTCTTTTTCTTTTCCGTTTCCTTAACCGCCGGAATTTCCTGCTCTTCATCTTGCTGTTCCTCCGCCACAGGAGCGGATTTCAATTTATAATAAACTTTGTTATCCAAACGCAGGTCGATATATTCCAAATCGGCGCGGCTGACCTTGTCAAGACTATTGTCCAAAACCGTTTTTAGCATCTCGATTTCCTTATCGGCGCTAATGGCATAATTAAAATAGATTTTCCAGCCTTCGGCCGTTTCCGCGCGTAGATCTCCGGAAATCAAAGCAGGAGTCGACCATTCCTGCTTGGTTCCAATGGATAAATCGCCGTCCAGCCTGCTCTCGACCTTTTTCAAGAAATCAACCAGTCCCGTTTCGACGGAAGCATCCGCCATGGAGATATTCTCCCGGCTAAGATCTCTCAGGATGATGAGTCCCCGCTCATCCAACTCATTCGATTGGAAATCGGCTTGGGCATAGGCCCGGCCGTTCCGATCGATGACATAACAATCCGATCCGCCGCAAAAGACCAGTGCCGATCCCCGTTCCCGGACACTGATTGACAATTTATCAGGAAACCGCTTGCTTATCGCGACGCTTTCGATTTTTTTAAACCTGCCGAGCAGAGCTTCTTCTATCCGGCTGCGACTGGCTAAAATAAGGTTTGATCCGTCCAATATATCAAAATAATTCTGATCCATAACCCCGCTTGCCACACTGATGACGCTCCGGCGGTCCAAACTTTCCAAACCGTCCACCGCCACGGATTTGACCCTCAGCAACGGGGAAAAAAACAAAACATACGCAGCCGTGCCTAGGAAACCGGATACGAAAAATACCCATAGGACACTAAGCCAAAAGGATGTGTCCACTCCGCCCGACTTGCCGTTTTTTTTGCCGGAGACGACCCGTTTGCCGGCGCCGGTTTTCGATAATGTCCGGACTATCCTGCTTTTGTCTGCCCGCCCGGTATGCGAAACAGGTGATTTTTTCAAAAAATCAAACATCTGCGTTTAGTTTAAAATTTCAGGAATAAATTTTCTACGACCAGCCTCGGGTTCGAATTGGTTTCTTTGATTATCCGCACAGTTTCCGCGATTTCTTCGATCAAGCGCAAAGCCTTATCCGGAGAAACCCCAGCCTTGGCATCCGTGCCCAACATCGATCCACGCAAAATGATCAGCCAAGTATCGAATCTTTTTTGCAGTCCAGCCACATCCTTGCTCCAAACTTCAGCCAGGGAAAAACGCTCGCTCAAATTTTTAGCAAAAATCCCGGCCAGTTCTCGGGCGGCCTCCTGCTGACAGACCAACATCGCCGGATCACTGGCTAACTCCCAAGCGATTCCTGGCCGTCCGATCGACCAAAACGCCATCTCCCTGGCATCTTTGCGCCCGAACAGGATATTTTTTTCAATTTCCGCGTCCGACACCAAGCCGAATCGTATTTTTTGGCATCGGGAAACGATGGTCGGCAGGATTTTCTTTTCATTTTGCGCCACCAGGATCAAAACCACCTTTTCATTCGGTTCTTCCAGCGTCTTGAGCAGCGCGTTTTGGGCCGTCTTATTCAACCTTTCAGCGCCGTCGATTATGACCGCTTGGTATTTTCCGCCGCTTGCCGTCAGTCCCAACTTATGTTGCAATTCCCGGATAACTTCGACTTTGATATCCAGCGTTTTCGTAATGCCTTTTTTCTCTTCCGTCTCCGGCCGGATGATGATGAGGTCGGGATCGATATTCCCGCCACCGCCCGTCATCCTTTTGGCGAACTCCGCGGCGGCCGTGAATTTTCCGACCCGGCCCGGACCCAAAAACAGATAGGCATTCGCGATCTTGCCAGTTTCAATGATCCGGTCCAATAATTTTATAGTTTTCACGTTGCCGATGATATCCATATGAAATAAATTACAAATTCAAAATTGCAAATCACAAATAAATTCAAAATTGCAAATTCCAAAATTGAAAATTATCTTATTGTAAATTAGTAATTTTATTGATATATTCCTGCATTTTCGCCATAAAAATCTCCTTGCTGAACTCCTTCGCCCTGCCGATGATGACCTGCTTGTCGTAGGTACCTTCGTTTCCGATCAGCCTGCGCACGCCGTCCGCGACAGACTCCGGTGTGGCGTCATCGAAAAATTCCCCGGTTTCACCCTCCACGACGACCTCCTTGATCCCTCCCCGGCGGAGCGCCACGACCGGCGCGCCATAGGACATAGCCTCGACCGGCGCCATCCCGAAATCATCCACGCCGGCGAAAACAAAGGCGCGCGCGCCGGCGTAATATCCCGCTATTTCCTTATCCGGCCGGTAACCCAGGATTTTCACGTTTTCTTTGGCGATAGAACGCAAATAATCCTCCTGCTGGCCTTCCCCGATCACTACCAGCGGCAATCCCAGCCGATTGAAAGCTTCCACCACCGCGTCAACCTTTTTATACGGCGACAATCTGGAAACCACCAGGAAATAACCCGGATCCGTTTCGGATTTCTGGCTCCGGATTCCGGACTCGATATCCACCGGCGGATATATCACCGTACTTTCCCGGCCGTAATATTTCTTGATCCTCTTGCGCGTATATTCCGAATTGGCCACCAAAAAGTCCGGCCGATCAGCCGCCACCTTGTCCCAGACGCGGATATAGTTCATCAGCCAGCGCGCGCATATCCCGATAATGGCGCCTTTCCCCTGTTGTTCCAGATATTCGCCGTTGGCGTCCCACACGAAACGCATCGGGCTGTGGATATAGGAGATGTGGGTGGTGTTGAGCCGGGTGACGATGCCCTTGCTCCACGCGCCCGAACTGCTCAGAACCAGATCGAAATCGCGCAGATCGAAAACTTCCGGCGCCACCGGCATCAGAGGCAGGAGCCATTTCTTCCTGCGGCGCAAAAAAGCCGGGAATTTTTGCAAAAATGAAGTGTGGATGGTTTTTCCGGCAAACCGCCCGCGCATCTTTTTCTCGTCATACAGCAAAGTATAGATCGGCGCTTCCGGGAACATTTCGCACAAAACCTCAAAAACCCTCTCCGCCCCGCCGAAATCCACCAAAAAATCATGCACCAAAGCTACTTTTAAATCTTTTTTCATAGCGGATTCCGGATATTTTGTAAATTATTATTCGCCACTTTCGTATAAATCTGGGTCGTTTCCAATTTTGCGTGCCCTAATAATTCCTGGATATACCGGATACTCGTTCCCGACTCCAAAAGATGGGTGGCAAAAGAGTGGCGCAAACTGTGGCATGAAATATTTTTGCATATTCCGGCAAGTTCCGCCGCTTTTTTGACAACCTTCTCCGCACTCTTGATTCAGACTGAAACCCCGGATTTTCAGCTCACGTTCCAAGTTATTCAAGGGTCCCTTTTACCCGTTGTTGTGCCCGTTCTTCTGTGATAATATGTATCCAAAGGCAGCCATGATTACATCAAAATCATACCACAAACCCCGATTCAAGCCAAATCACTGCCAAGTATGGATAAAACTAGTTGGACGAAATGCCGTAAGGAATCAAAGGGTCGGCACATCGTCCAACACTGTGTATCTGGCTACGCCAGAGAGAAATATTTTTTTATTTTTTAAACATGGCAATCAAGATAGGAATTGATATCAATGGTGTTTTGGCAGATAACAAACGCGCACATATTAAAACGCATGATTATTCAGTGTTTTCAGTAATGAAAGATGCCATTGATATCGTTAGAGAAATTGTTAATCAGCATGGAGCAGAAAATGTTTATATTATTTCGCGTGTAAAGTCTCATCAACTTTCGTTTATAACTGGCATTTGGATGGAAACTCATAATTTTTTGAAAGAAACAAATGTTTTATTGGATAACGTTTATATCTGCAACATGTTAAAGGACAAAGCAAGAATTGCTAAAGAATTACGACTGACACATTTTGTTGATGACCGACCAGCGGTTCTGAATCACTTTCCAGAAAGTATTGTTATTATAGCTTTTCAGCCTGGAGATAAAGAAATGAAAAAATACCCAGATGTGTTGTCACGCGCGAAAGTTGCGAATTCCTGGAAAGAAGTCGGAAAATATTTAAATGTAGCTTAAAAAATAAAAAAATATTTCTCTCTGACTTCGCCCAAATTTAATCCCTTAGCTTTGTGATAATCAGAGGTTTGTGCTTCTAGCAGGTGTCAGTTATAATGCTCATATTGGTGAAGTAAAATCGGGATTAAACTTCAGATACACAGGAACGTTGGACGAAATGCTGTTAAATTTTTTTTAATTATGAAAACATCAGTAAGAATTACAAAGGAGGCAAAAAATAATACATTTGAAGGTTGTAAAATTTATGGTGGTGTTGAAAGTGCTGGTCAAAATACAATCTTCAGAAAAACTATTATTGGAATAAATCAAAAGCTTGGAGAACACCCGATAATTTATGGAATTTTATCCACAGTAGTCGGCGGAATTGTATTATTTTTTGTCACTCAATTATTAGAAAAAATTTAACAGCACATCGTCCAACAAGGAATATCCGATTCAAGAGCTAATAAAATTATTTTTTATAATAATGAAAACGAAAATTGTAGCTATCATAGGTTTATTTTTTGCCACTCTGTTTTTATCAGGTTGTTCAATTAGTAATGATTGGACGGGTTTTTATTACAAGGATAAAGATAATATTGGTGATCAAAAAACCTGGGTAATACAACCAGGCTTAAAATCTAAAGAAGAATGTCAGAATTGGGTCAAGGAGGTGGCAAAAAATAATTCAAATTATGATTATGAGTGTGGATATAAATGTCGTTATGAAAAGCAATATGATACGACAATTTGCAAAGAAACTGTTAAATAAAAAAATAATTTTATTAGCTCTTTCATCCAAATTTGCCTCCGTTATCACTTCGGCAAACTTCGGATATTCCTAGACGTTATCGGAAATAAATTATTTTTTACCCTATGAAGATATATTTTGCTGGACCATTGTTTAGTGAGGCTGAAAAAGAATTCAATCAAATCCTTTGCGATAAATTAGAGTCCATCGGGTTTAACGTTTTTTTGCCCCAAAG
>JAUXSI010000011.1 GCA_030679985.1 Candidatus Moraniibacteriota bacterium
GTGAAGCCGCTTTTTGAAGAAGCCGGTTTGAAGGTCGGTAAGGACGTTTTCATCGCACACTGCCCTGAAAGGATCAATCCGGGCGACCCGAAATGGAACGTCACCAACATTCCTCGAGTAGTCGGCTCATTCGATAAACAAGGATTGGCAACGGCCGTAAAATTTTATGAAAGCATCGTGGACGGAGCCATCCGCCCGATGAAATCGATCCGTGAAGCCGAAGCTGTGAAGATCGTGGAAAATTCTTTCCGCGACATCAACATCGCTTTCGTCAATGAGCTCGCCAAATCTTTCGACAAGCTCGGCATCGACGTCAAGGACGTGGTCCTCGGCGCTTCGACCAAGCCGTTCGCTTTTATGCCCCATTTCCCTTCTTGCGGCGTCGGCGGACATTGCATCCCGGTCGATCCCTATTATCTCATCGAGCGCGCCAAAAAATCCGGCTTCGACCATAAATTCCTGAAAATCGCGCGGGAAATAAACAATTCGATGCCGTCCTATACCGTCGAACTACTGCAGGACGCGCTGAATGAATTGCGCTTGCCGATGAAAGGGACCAAGATCGGCGTTTTGGGAATTTCCTACAAGGCCAACGTCGATGATACCCGGGAATCCCCGACTTTTAAAATCCTAGCCCTGCTTGGAGAACACGGCGTCAAATACGATACGCACGATCCGCATATCTTGAAGGGATCGACCATCAAAACGCTCCCTGCCCTGCTTAAAAAAGTCGACGCGCTCATAATCGCTACCGACCATAAGGAATTCAAAGAAATCGATCCTAGAATATTCAAACGGAACGGAATCAAGGTCATCATTGATGGAAAAAACTGCCTGGACAAGGATGCGATTAAAAAACTTGGCATCATCTATAAAGGCATCGGCCGCTGAAATATCCATACTTCAGTTGGATTTATTCTTACCAAACTCCGAAAAAAATCGGGGTTTGGTTTGCTAAATGAGCCGTTTTCTGCCATACTGAAAAAATAATGGTGCTAATTTAGTAATAAACTATGTTTGATCTGTTAAAAACAATTATTTGGATCGCGGGCTTGGCGGTCGTATCCTACTTCGCCCTGCCCTATTTCGGCTATGGAATCAATCTGAATTATTTCAATGAAAGCAAGGCGAAATGCCAAGAAAACCTGAGCAATTGTACCAAAGAATTGATCCAGCAAGGAACCAAAAACGCTAAATGCGATTTCAACTGCGTTGATCCGCAATTAATCATTAAGAAGCAATAAACGATGAAGCTTATCGTAAACATACCGGCCTATAATGAAGGCGCGCTTATCGGAGGAACTATAAAAAAAATCAGGGAAAGTTTTTCCGCCGATTTTTACGCGGAAAAAAGCGCGCTTATCGATGAAAAAATCATCCAGGTGGTCGACGACGGTTCGACTGACGATACGGCGCAAAAAGCCAAGGAAGCGGGCGCGGACATCGTCATTTCCTACAAACCCAACCGGCGCCTGGCCTATTCATTCAAACAAGCGGTTGAAAGCTCGCTCAAGAATAGCGCCGACTTGATGGTCAATATCGACGCCGACGGACAGTTCAATCCCTATGACATCCCTAAGCTGCTCACCCCCATCTTGGAAGGCAAGGCCGATATGGTCATCGCCAACCGCTTCGGGGAAATCGAAGCGAAAAACATCCCGTGGGTCCGCAAGAACCTCAACAAGTTCGCCGCCAACGTCATCGGGTTTTTCCTGAACTACAAAACCAACGATTTGACTTGCGGTTTCCGCGCCCACAACCGCGAAACGCTTTTGCGTTTGAACCTGACCAACGTCCATTTCACTTACACCCAAGAAACCATCATCGACGCCATCGGCAAAAACCTGAAACTCTTCTGGGTGCCGATCGAAGTCACCTATTTCGACAACCGCGAGGCCAAAATCACCAAATCCATCTGGAAATTCGTCAACAACTCCACCAAAATCATCCTGAAAGCTATCCGCGATATCCGCCCGATGAAATTCTTCGGCGTGCCGGGACTGTTCCTGATCTTCCTGTCGCTCGTTTCCTTCGGCATCTTCCTTTTCAACTATTTCCCCGATCTCAATATAACCCGCTACCGGAATTACTTGATTTTCGGCATCGCCCTCTTCCTAGTCGGATTACAATTCGTCGTGTTCGCCTTGATCGCCGACATGATAAAATCTTCCCGGCAACTGACAGAAGAACTGATGTACCAATGGAAAAAGGACAAATACGACGCTGGAAAGTAAAAAAACCGTTACTAAAAATTCCGACCCGGATATATCTGCTATGTACTGAGTAGTTTTTTGCGTCTCAAAGCAATCCTTCGTTGATTAACTCGAACGATGATTTGCCGGATTGCGTCTTCGCAACCACTCCGTCGGGACCTTCCAAAACGTCTTTGATGCGCTCAATTTGTTTCGGAGAGGTATTGCTTGGAATATCGTTAAGAGCGAAGTATTTTATTTTGTCAGCCTCGTCATTTAGGGTCATTTCCCCTCCAGTTACCCTGCAGACATATTGAAAGACTATCTCATCCTTGGCCGGCTTACTGTAGATACCTGAAAGCCGTTCCACAACCGTGTCCAATCCGGTTTCCTCTTTTACCTCCCTGATAACGCAATCCCAGGGCGCCTCACCGTGTTCAAGCTTGCCCCCGGGAAGGTTCCACAAATCGCAATCGGTTCGATGGCAAAATAAAATACGGTTTTCATCGTCGAATATGGCAGCGAATACGCCGATTGTAAAAATTGGTTTGGACATAGATTATCCGATAATAAATTAAGATGGCACATTTCCGAATATAGGAAGTTTTTGTCTGCTTGATTTATAGAAGCCAATAATTGATGATACCGAATGCGGTTATAATAGTAAAAATTATCGTTGTTATCAAAATCCCGATTTGCCCGGCTTGTTTCCATGCTTTCCATGATGAGTATAACCAAAATGGTTGAGCAAGCAAATTCATTATTAGTCCGTACTGTGGAAATTTCAGGGAAGTTGCTATCTGTGCGCCGATCGTCAATCCAGGCAGGGCAAATTGAGCTACATTATTAAATAATTTTTCTTTTTTAGATGCATCATTCATAAAATTTTTAAAATATTTCGCTACCATCGGTTGTTATGCGGAGTATTTTCGCACAGCATGTATAATATTGTTATTTTTTAATATTACGCGCACTTTTGCCATAATTGCAGTATACGTCAATATTGTGACAATGGAAAATGCCGGCCTTGAAAGATGGCCTATTTTGAGGTAGAATGTTGAAGTAACATATTAAGGCAAATTATGCGAATATTATTCATTTCCCACTCTTTTCCGCCGATTTTCGGCGGAGTCGAAAGGCAGAATTACTATCTGTCCGAAGGTTTGAAAAAACACGCCACGGTCAAAGTGATCGCCAACACTAAGGGCAAATTATGGCTGCCCGTTTTTTTGCCGGTAACTTTTCTGCGGTCCCTTTTCTTAATGTCTTCCTATGATGTCTGTCTGGTCGGCAACGGCGTCCTGGCGCCGATCGGCGCCGCCTTGAAATTTTTCCATCCCGGAAAAAAATTCTTTTCCGTCGTCCATGGCCTGGACATCACTTTCGCCCATAAGAAAGGATTGCTCTCGAGGATATACAAGGCCGTGAACATCCCTTCCCTGAAAAAATTGGACAAGCTATTCATGGTCGGCAACCAGACTATCGAGGAAGCCGTCAAAATCGGCATCGCCCGCGAACATTGCGTTTTCATTCCTAACGGCATCCTCTTGGACGAACTGGCTATCCCCTGTTCCCGGCAGGATATGGAGAAGGTGTTAGGGATCGACATCACCGGCAAAAAAATCATCTTGCGAGTCGGAAGGTTCGTCCCGCACAAAGGTGTCCATTGGTTCATCCGCAATGTCCTGCCGAAACTGCCGGATAACTATTTTTTCGTCGCGGTCGGCGGGGTCGTTTCCGATAACTCAGCCGGGGATAAGAATGATTTTCCCGCTTGTGAAAAAGCCATCCAGGAACTCGGTCTCCAACAGCGGGCCAAACTTATCGGCGACATACCCGAAAGACCTGACAAATTGATATTGATGAACTGCGCCGATATGCACATCGGCCCGAATATCCAAGTACCAGGATCGATGGAAGGCTTCGGCATTACCGCCATCGAAGGCGGCGCTTGCGGAAAAGTCATCCTATCTTCGAACTTGGAAGGTCTCAAAGACGCGATCAAGGACGGCGAGAACGGATTTCTGGTCGAACCGGGTGATGCCGACGCGTATATCAGGAAAATCAACGAAATCCTGTCCGACGACGGTTTCCGGGAAAGATTCGGCGCCCAAGCCAAGCAATACGTCATTGATAATTTCAGTTGGGACAATATTTCTAAAAAATATCTGGCAGAGATCGAAAAGATCGCCGCTAAGAAATAAATATAATGTTTGAAGCCGTAACCGGTCAAATCTTATTCTATGCCACGCTGGCCTTCGCGTTTTTTTCGCCGGGTTATGCTTTGCTATCGGCGATATTCGGAAAAAACAAGACGCTCAATACCCTCGAACGGTTCATCTTATCATTCGGCCTGGGCATCATCAGCGTTGACTTTTTGAATTTCTCCCTGGCCGGACTAGGCTTGCCGATCACCCGCCTGTCGCTTTTCATAAGCATCATCTTGTTTGTTTCCGCCTGCTTGATCATCCGCAAAATCCGATTTAACAAGACCGGTCCGGAATCAGATATGGCGGAGGAAAAATTGTTCGATTTTTCCAAACACCAAATAGCCCTGATCTTTTTGCTGCTATTCCTGACCGTCTTCATCAAGACCGCCTATCTTTCCGACACGGTTTTCCCGACCGCCACCGATATGGGCCACCATATGTACTGGACGCAATGGATGGTTGACAACCACCAGTTACCTACCTATGACGGTATGCCGGATTTCATCATCGGCGAGCAGATCCCATTCGGCACGATCGGTCTTTTGAGCGGCGCCAGCGTCTTTTCCGCCTTCCCGGTCGTACTGCTTCTGCTTGTGAACCTCTTGGGAATATTGACGGTTTTCATCCTAGCCTTGCGGATATTCAAACGGAAAAACGTCGCCATCCTAGTCCTGCTCTTCTTGGGCGTCCTCTATGCCGTAGCCTCGCCGCAAGCCAAATTTGTCAGCGGCGGAGTCGTCGGCAATATCTTGGGAAATTTATTGATGCCGCTCGCTTTTTATTTTTATTACCGTTCGATGGAATTCTTCGAAACCGGTTCCGCGATGAAAGAAAACTCCCGCGCCTTTCTCGCGCTCGCGATTTTCACGACCTTTGGTTTGTTTTACACCCATCATCTCACCGCCTTCATCCTTCTTTTTATTTTCGCTATGATCGCCGCCATATTTTTTATCGCCAATTTAAAAGATTTAAAAAATATCCTCCCGGCCTTGTCGCGCCTGATCTTTTCCCCCCAAGTCCTGGCGGTTTTTTTTGCCGGACTTGTTTTCTTCTTTTTCATTTTTACTCCGAATTATATCAAAGGTAGCGCCGTCAACACCGCCGTCGGGGCGCCCAGCAAGGAAACCCGCGTCGGACTGACGATGGACAATTTACGCTCATCCGTCGGCGAAGCCCGGATCGCCCTGGGCTTTCTAGGCGTTATGATCCTCATTGCCGGATTCAAAAAGAGGAATTTCGGCCATTCGGTCATCCTCGCCTGGGCCGTGATGATCTTCCTGATGTCGACCCAGCCCCACCTTCTATTTATCAATCTTCCCAGCAACCGCATCGGGAACTACCTGTCATATCCCATCGCCATCCTCAGCGCCTATTCGCTCTATATCCTCTTCGGAACGGACAAAAAATCAAAGGTCAGCGGACCCACATCGTCTAGTAAGCTTATCCGCGCCGGATTCATCGTGACTTTGACTTTCGTCCTGGTGGACGGGATCTCCGATTCAGCTTCGGCTTTCAAGGACAAGACCGATCTCGCTCCGGTCGCGCAAACCTTCAACGCTTCGGGCTATCTCGCCCAAAAAACCTCCCTGGACGATATGATCCTGAAAGACCACAATTACATCACCGCTGATTCCTGGATGAAAATTTTCCTGATGCGCGGCTACAAATATCCGCTTTCACGCGGCTATTTCAAGCGCTATGAGGATGAAACAAAACCGCGCGAAATGTGCACCTTGCAGATGATCGCCAGTCCTGACAACGCGGAGGCCCGGGCTTGCTTCGCCGAAACCGGCACCGATTTCATTATGATCAATCCGCGCTATGACAGCGCCCAATTCAGAAAACTGAAAAATTTCGACCAGGCCTATTCCAGCCCCGGCATCAATATTTATTATCGCAATAACTGATATGTCAAAAACGAACTCGAACAACCGCATCATCTATTTCTTCCTAGTCTTGTTTCTGGCCGGCTCCGCCTATTTGTTCGCCATTGATTCGCGCTACAACGACCCGACTTACAATTCCGACTGGTATGCCGTGTCCTTCGTCGAACCCAAATCGGACCGGTTGGATTTCGTCATTGAAAACTTCAGCTCCCGGACGGATTTCCATTGGGAACTCCTGGCCGACAATGCAGAGAGCGTTTCCCAGGGCGATATCGAAATAAACACCGGAGAAAAAAAAGAGCTGCGCATCCCGGAAACCGTGTCCGACAAAAAAGTGACTATCCGCGTTTCCACCGGCGACGACACCCGGGAAATCTATAAAAACATAAAGAACTGATATGTCCCATCCTAAAAAAATCCTGCTAGTCACGCGGCCCATCGCCCCGCCTTGGGACGAGGCTTCTAAAAATTTCGCCTACTACCTGGCGCGTAATGTTTCCGGCGTGGAAATCAACCTCCTGACCAACGGACTCGTACCGGACCTGCCATCCGACGTGCGCCAAAGGCCGATCTACACTTCCAACCATCTTTCTTGGCTGCAACGCGCCCGCCTATTGAAACTGATGCGCATCAGAAAAGATTTCGATATCATGCATTTTATGCTCACCCCCAACAAGCTCAACGCGTTCGGTTTCAAAACTTTCGTAAAAAATAAAAGGTCCCGCACCATCCAGACCATTGCTACTTTGCGCGAAGACCTGTTCCAGGATAAGGATTACGCGGGGATGCTTTTCGCCGATCTCATCATCACCTATTCTGACTATGCCAAAAACAAGCTCAACAATTTGGGCTTCCATAATGTCAAACGCGTCTATCCTGGCATCGACCTGGCTTATTATTCTCCGCGGCTGAAAGATAAAGCGATGCTGGAAAAAATCGGGATCGCCGAACAGGATTTCGTGGTGACCTATCCGGGGGAATATGTCCGCCTGGGCGCGACTGACGACATCGTGGATATGATAATCGGAAACGTCGAAGCGCTCCGGGAAAGAAAGATCAAAGTCATCTTGGCTTGCCGCCTCAAAAATGACCCGGAAGCCATCCGCAAGAAAGCCGAAGTGGCCGAGCGCCTTCAAAAGCATTCCGCCCAGGATCTAGTGATTTTCATCGATATCTTTCCTGATATGGCCGCCCTTTACAACCTGTCGGACGTGATCATCTTTCCGGTCCGGAATATGCGCGGCAAGTTCGACGTACCGCTGGCCGCCGTGGAACCGATGGCTTGCGAAAAACCGGTGATCGTTTCCGATTTGCCGATCCTCAAGGAATTCGCCAACGAAAAAAATTCCCTTACCGTCCATGCCGGGAATATCAGGGAGCTGGCTGGCGCGATTTTCGACCTGCAAGACCACCCGGAAAAAAGAAAAACTCTCGGCAAGGAAGGGCGGAAATTCTGCGAAGAAAATTTCGATATTCGGAAAGTCGCCGCCATCTACGAAAAAATTTACGAAAAATTATAATTTCTTAAGTCAGTCCCATATGTCAAATTCGTCCTATAAGATCAACGATCTCTCCGCCCACAAAAAAGAATTTAAAACCGACACGATGGAAGTGCCGGCCATCCTGCATGTTTCCGACGACCTGATGCCCAGCGACGCTACGCTGGCTGAAATTGAAGGCGTCGCCTCCGATCCGCATATCTTCCATCATGTCGCCGCGATGAGCGATGTGCACAGCAAGAAGGGGCGCAAAAATCCTACCGGCACTGTCATCGCTTCCGAGCGCCATCTCTTGCCACAAATCAACGACACCGCGCCTAACTGCGGGATGCGTTTTTTAAAAACCGACCTCACCGACGCTGATCTGACTCCCGGAAACATCGACCGGCTTTTCCAAGAGCTGGTGCGCGTCATCCCCACCAAGGCCTATGTCGGCACCTGGGTCCCCTATTCATTGATAATGGACATCTGCCGCAAAGGCGTGGCGCCGGTCCGAGATTTTTTCAAAATGCGCACCAAAAATGAAATTGAAAACACTTTTGCCGGTGGCAATTTTTTCCCGGAAATTCCGACCGAGAAAGAGATCCTCAACGCGATCCCGAAATTATTCTTGCACATCGGCCAGTACCGGCTGGGTATCCTGGGCGCCGCCGGCAACCACTTTCTGGACCTGATGAAGGTCACCGAAATCCGCGATCCGGAAATCGCCGAAAAATTCGGATTGAAAAAAGGACAATACATTTTCCTCCTGCATACCGGCTCCGGACTGCTGGGGCAATACGCCTCCTATCTCTACACTCCCAAGCGGAAGGAGCACTTGAGCCAGAAAATAATCCTGGAAATCGGCAAATTCTTTTTCCAAACCGACTACAAAAAGGAATTCAAAGCTTTGTGGAAAAAAATCGAGTCTTTCAAGGATGCCAAAAAATATTTTTCCTACGACGACCAAAGCCGGGAGGGACAACTATTCATCACTTCCCACAATGCCGCCGCCAACCAAGGCTATGCCAACCGCTCCATCCTTACCCACCAGCTGGATATGGCGATCGAAAAGGTCCTGGACAAAAATCCTGGGCTTGATATGCTCTATGACATGCCCCACGTTTTCGTCCATCGTGAAAAAAACCATTTCGGCAAGGACGTCTGGGTGCATCGCAACGGCACCGTGCGCGCCAACGGACCGGCCCGGATGAACCATCCGCTCTTCTCCCAGACCGGAGAACCGGTCTTCATCCCGTCTTCGATGAGCACCCCGGCCTATATCTGCGCCGGCACCGACGACAACCAATCGAGCTTTTTCTCAGCTAGCCATGGGACCGGACGCCGGAAAAATCCCCTGGCTGACGCGTCGCACGACAAAGAAACGCTTTTCAAAAAAATGGAAAAGAGCCATGTCAAGCTTTTCAATGCCAAATCTTCAGGCGTCATAATGCAGGACAGTTCTTATTATAAAGACGTGGAAGAAGTCATCGCCGGGATGGAAGACAACCGGATCGTAAAAGCCGTGGCCAAAATGGAACCGGTGGCGGTGCTGATGTACTGAAAATTAAACGATACTGTTATAAAATAAAAACCAAGCCAGGAGGCATAAACTATGATGCGGATTTCCGTATGCTCTTTTGATGACTACGAGAGGATTGTCGCATTCTTACTGGATAACGGCGGTCCGATCACAAGTTGTGATCCAGAAAGGTTGGTGATAACCGCCGAAATTTCCGAGGAGTTTGCAAACCGGATGTATGCCGATGCCGGTATCGAAAGCGAGATATCGATCTGGGAAACGACGCCCGATTAGGGGCATCCGGGATGGGCAAAAAACCATCCCTTTTCGCCAATACACCGCAAGGTTGAGGCGTTTTTTATTTCAATACCATCGGGTGTTTTTCGAAAAACTCCCAAATTTTTTCATTGGCCAGAAGGTCTTGACTTGACGGACCGACGGTATTTTTCCATTCCTGGCAAATTTTTCCGTTCGGATCCTTTCCGCAGGCTTGGATGCCATAATCCTCCCTTCCCGCCCAATTGTGCCCCAAACCGTCAACCGCGCACAAAGTCACGTCCGCATTCTGCTGGCAACCTTCATATGTCGAACAGACCGCGCCTCCGTTTTGGAAAGTTATATTTGTTTTTTCGGAACAGCCGTTCATCGTCCGCCACTTATCGACATAGTCCGGTATGGAAACGCATTGCCAATCATCATAGCGGGCAGGTACGCCGATTTTCCGCCAGAAGTCAGCCATACACCTCCCGCACGTCCCGCCCCCGTACGGACTGCAAGGATCAGCCTTTCCCTGGATGTGGAAAACCGGAACCGCTCTTTCCGGCCGGCAATCATCGAACGTCCCTTGCGAACCGCTGGGCGCGATCGCCGCGATTTTCCCCGACAGTTCGCAGGCCAGCCGGTACGCCATCTGCGCGCCGTTGGACATCCCAGTCGCGAATATCCTTCTTCCATCGATATTGAAATCCGTTTCCATTTTTCCGATCATCGCCGCGATAAACCCGACGTCATCGACGTTTTCCCGCAAAGCGTCGCCGCAACACCTGCCCGCGTTCCAAGTAGCGAATGTTTTTCCGAAAACTTCCTTCCCGCTTCCTTCCGGATACGCGACAATGAAACCTTTTTCGTCGGATGTCCGGTTCAGTCCGAAATATTCCGGACCGTTGGCGGCGTCGCCTCCCCCGCCATGGAGAGCGATGACCAAAGGCGTTTCGGAATTCCTGTCATAACCGGCAGGAATATGGACGATGTATGACCGCTCAATTCCGTCGTGCTCCAAAGTGAAATTGAAATCCCGCCGGTCATATCCGGACAAATCCCTGTCCGGCTCCATCGAAGAAAATTTTCCCATACCAACAACAATCAAAACCATCGCAAACAAAACGGCAAAAATCAAAACTAATATTATTTTTTTATTTTTCATTATTGAGCAAATTTTCATAACCTAATACGCACTGTTGGTTGCGCAATGTAAATCCATTTAACTTTCGACTTCTTGCAGGAACTCTCTTAGCGGTTGGACTATGTCAGTCAATTCAACATACTCAATAATTTTATCAGCGACCCCCTTGGCAGTGTCGCGAAGCTGGACCCCTTTATTGATGATTATGATTATCTTTTTGCCAGCGCCAAAAGCAATCCCGGCTTCAAGAGCTCTTCCAGTTGATGAAGTTGATAGGTCAATCAATAAAGCATCACAATTAAGGATTTCTGTCTTAGCTCGACTCATCAATTCTTGCGGATCATAAAACATCTTTTGGTAGTTTTCAACGTCACGAATAAAACAGAAATCATCAAATCCAGCTTCTTTTACCAAATTACACAGATTTTCGATCTCGGACTTATTTTCACCTTCTTTAAAGGGGGCGGTAATAAAAATTTTCATAGTAAGAGAGTTAAAAATAGATTTATTTTTCATAACTGGCCTTATCCGTACCTACCAATAATTTGGCAAGGAATGGGTGTCTGAGCCAAAAACATCTTATCCTTAATCTGAATATAGCAAATTATCGGGAAAAAATAAATGGAGGAAGCGGGACTGCTTCCTCCATAAGTGAATTAACGTAAGCCTTCAATGATTTTCAAGAAGACTTCCGCTTTGTTGCCGAGATTTCGTCGAGCATAAGACTCGGCAATTTCTCGACACTCAACAAGCGTCGAGAGGGAATTTATCGGCACCTTGCGGTCTTTTGTGCCAACAGTTTTGGTGGCACAAATCCTAGAAAAGCCTTTTACCGCTGCAGACTCCTGCTTGACCCAAGCGATGGCCTGCCAATCAGCTCCAGGAATCCAAGGCTCATTAACTTGTCGGAGGTGTCGGATTGTTGCGCCGGACGAAATAACATCATCCATCACGACAATATTCTTAACTCCAAGAAGCATTTGTGTTGAGGCGATTCGGTTAACAAATGTTTGGGGATTTTCGCCTGGAATCCACACTCTTTTGGCGTGTGGAGAAAATTTCCACGGCCACCGGTTTAACCAAGACGGTTTTGTTTTTTTAATGTACTTTTTGACAATTGACGCTCCGTTGCCTGGAAGCACAATTATTGTTGACCACGGATCAAGGCGTCCCCATCCTTGCCATGACAATAAGTCGTTTATCATTGCCTGAGCATCAAGAATTGTCAGCTCAAATTTTTCTGCCATTTCTTTTTTAACATCAGCCCCTACGCCGATATCAACAATCAAAAACCTTTCCATATTCTTCCTCCCTTTTTGTGTTTGAGTCGGCAAATGAAAAACCCCTTCTCTTTCAAGAAGGGGTTCATGGTTTTTGATGTCTAAACAATATCAAATACAACCAACCTCTTCTTGAAAGAGTTGATTGTGGTGATGATTGAAATTTATAATTGCCCTGGATGACATTTTGCGCATATAATTATTTGGCTAACAATCGTAATGCTTTGTCAACCGCTTCTTCGGCATCATTGGCAGTTTCAATTTTGATCGTATTTCTGTCATCTAAAAATTTTCCCGCCAATTCTTTCGCCCAACCTGCTTGTGTAGTCAAGGCAATAATTGGTTTTTTGTTACGATAAGCGATTGCCATTTCTTCAAGTGTTCCAGCGCCCCCGCCGATAACGATTAACGCGTCACACATATTGACTAAAAGCAGCTCATCAAAACCATCAGCCTCCATCCCGCTTATTACTTCAATATCTGTAAAATTATTAGAGGTAAATCTCTTCGTTCCTTTTACAACTCCAACTGTTTGGCCGCCCGCCTCTTTAGCCCCCTTGGCTCCCGCCTCCATAATTCCGCTTTTTCCTCCAGTAATGACGATAACATTATTTTTTGCCAAAAGACTGCCGATTCTTTCAGCTTCGGTTATCATATTACTAGTAGCGCCTTGTGCTCCGTTGTAATCATCATTTCCAGCAGATCCAATGATGCCTATTTGATATTTTTTCTGTTGATTGTTCATATAATTAAAATTAAAAAATAAAAAAACCTCCTGGAAAGAGGCATTATTTCGTTGATTTGTATAAAATTTATTACCACAACAAAACCTCTTTCCTAAAAATGAAAGAAGTGTGATGATGATAAATTTTATTTAAATCTTTTCTCATAGTCTTAATATACACGATATTTAACATTTTGTCAATTTTTTAAAATTAAATCGCTTTTTCTGGCCCTTTGTGGACAGAAAAAACACATTATTGAGCAAATTTTCATTACCTGATACACGCTATTAACTGATGTATTCCTTATTGCAATTAGACATATTTTAAAACATCACTCAATGTTTTAGCAATTTTTTTTACTCTCTTTCCGTACTTATCTTTCCTCATATAGCCTGACTCCATAAGCAGAGCATCCACGCCAACATCTTTGGCTGGCTTATAATCCCAGCGATAACTATCTCCGATCATCAATGCTTTATTTTTGAAAATACCGCGCTCTTTTAAAATTCTAATAATAAATTCTCCTTTGGATCCATGAAATTCTCTCGTCGCATGTATTTCATCGAATAACTCATTGAGTTTAAAATGTGATACCTTGTGATTGATGATAACATCAGCTTCTTTCGGTGGGTGCGGATGCGTCGAAAGCAGCACGGTAATAATTTTCTGCTTTTTTAATTTTTTCAAAGTATCCAACACGGTTGGAATAATTACTAAATGCCCGCAATGGTCATCAAGCGTTCCTTTTAGCGAATATATCCAATGTGGCTTTTCTTGATACTTAGTTTTTTTTGGATACCATAGCGTGCCATCGCCATCAAAAAATATTATCTTTTTATTTCGCATTTGCGCTTAAAATTATATCCGCTACTGATTTAGCGGTTTCTTCCGGCGTCAAATTAGTCGTATCAACAACGGGGGCATTCAATTCCTCAAAGGCCTCTTTCATTTGACCCGAAATATAGATATTGCCATCGATGAATTCCTTGATTATTTTGCCAATGACCTTTTGATTTTCATCAAAAACGCCATCCTTATTGGTGTATCTTTTCGTTAAGCGCTGGCGGATCGTTTCCGGTTGAGCGTCGAGGAATATTTTGACGATTTCTAAAGACTCGGAATCCGGAAAATCCGCCACCTTAACAAAACCACAAATCACTGTGCTTTTATTTTCCTGCGCCAATCTCATCCCTTCATCTATCCAATGCTGTGTTTCTGAAATTCTCCAATTCCTATCGGCATTTTCCGGCACGCCACGCTCATCGAAATCATGGATTTCAAATTTATCCGCTGGAAGTAACGAACTCAAAAATGGCATTATCGTAGACTTGCCTATGCCATTAACCCCACTTATAAAATATATTTTATTCATGTTTTTTATAATAAATTCGTTTTCATAGCGATAGCGGAGAAAACACCTTATTCTCCACTATAAAACAAAAGTCCTCAGCATATTTGTTTTTTATCTTTTAACTCTGTGAATTTCTTAAAAAAAATATCTAATGGGTACCTGAAAAATTCTTTAAAAAGGGGGTCAATAAACTCACTGTGATTTTCTCCCCTCTTTTGCATTTTATAGCCAAACAATTCAATAGGCGCTGATGTCAAAATTAAATCGACTATCCGCTCTTTTTCATTTTGCCCAACTTGGTATTTTTGGATGTATGGCTCGATTATCAAGTGTACAATTTCATGAAGTATGGTATAAACCGAAGAAGATTTCATCCCTAAATTATAGATAATTTTATTTGGCACAGAATATGAACCGCCAACTCCATATTTTGTAAGCATTATTTTGAATCTTCTTCGTATTCTTTTACCGCAGACCTCTTGCAGATTTTCAAAGAACGAATTTTCTATTTCGGAAAATTTCTTAATTATTTCGTCTGCAGATCTTTGATAATCTTCTTCCTTATATTCATTTTTTAAAGCAAGAAATATTTTTTCTAAATTATCGACTCTTGGATTAATATCATTGGGGAATCGTGGACAATATCCAAACTCGTCATACCAAGTTAATTTTTCTAATGTATCTTTTATCCTCTGCCTCTCAAGTCTCTCGCTATATGTTATTACTAATGGCATATTTAAAATTTATTACAGAATAAATATTTGTTATTTACTTTATCATGCTATTTTTTTAATCTAATATCATCGGCACTCTTACATCCTCTTAATCCCTCGAGTTCGGCAATTCTAGAAACAATTTAGGCGAAAAAACCATAACCTCATGTGCTTTATTGGATGATGTAAATTTTTCATTTCCTAAAATTATCTCGAACTTTATCTGTCACTAAAATAAAATTTTGCTTTTTCTGTTTTTGATTTTAGACAGAGGGGTTAGGGGTAAATGCCCAAAATCAAAAACTCCTTATTTAAAATACCTCCTTTTTATTTTCTCCTTCCATCTGAAAAATTTTGCATCTGCAAATATCTCGAAGCTTCTATTAATGCTTGTTTTTTTCCTACTTCAAAATTATCTTTCTCATTGAATTTATTGATTGCAGTTTCAATGTCCAACCATTCATAATCCTCGTGCTCATCGCTAAGCTTAACTTCGCCACTTTTATAGAAGACCAGTATTCCAATGCCTTTTCCATAAATTTGAATTGTTTTTTGCTTTTCTTTGTCTAGAGCATATTCTTTTTCATAATCTGAAAGATAGACCACCGGGCCTACTTCTATTTTTATACCAATTTCTTCCTTAATCTCTCGGGCTAAGCCCTCTTTAATTTTTTCTCCGTGTTCAACTGCACCTCCTGGTAAATCAAGCTTACCCGCATCTCGAATACTATCTCCAGATCTTCTTAAAATAAGGACCTTTCCATCTTTAAAAATAACTGCCTTGACTGAAATTTCAAAAAGCCGTCTTTCGATTTTTTTCTTCTTACTTCTCTCGCTCTCTTGCATCTTGTTATTTTTTTCTTCTATCATTTTGTTATTATAAATTTATTTTCTTAGCGATAGCGGAAAAAACACTTTTCACCCCTCTAAAAGTAGATAAGAAAAAGCAAAATTTTATTCCGTAGGTTACGCGCCAACTTTATTTAATGCACTAAATGAAAAATTTATTTCGTTTAACTAGTTTTATCCGTACCTGTCAATAATTTGGCTCAAATTAAGGTTTGTGTTATGATTTTGATGCGGACGTAAACAACCGGCTTGCACACATATCTTACCATAATTCCACTAAAATATGAACATAATCACCATCTCCGGACTGGACGGGTCGGGCAAATCCACCCAGATCCAAATGCTTAAATCCTATCTTGAATCGCAAGGCAAGCGGGTTTTTTATTTCCATGCCATCGAGTTCGGCATCGCCACCAAGCTGGCGGAATTAAAGAAAAAATATTGCTTGATTTGCAAAATCAAAGGCTTGTGCCAAATTAAACCGAATATGAAAAAAAGTGTCACGAAAGCCAATCGGATTCAAATCCAGCTCCGGAAACTGGCGCTCCGGATCGACCTGTGGAGATTCAGCTCGTTAAGCGACAGGTTGCGCAAAGAAAATTACGATTACATCCTCAGTGACCGTTTTTTTTGGGACAGCATCATCAACATCCGGTATCTGGAAAATAAAGAGGCTGGATTCCAAAACTTGAAATTAAAAATTGAAAAGCCGGTTCCGTTTTATCTCAACACCGACCCGGAAGCGATCATGCGGCGCGAACGCCAGCCGGACCAGGGATTGCAATATCTCATCGACAAGAAAAAACTTTACGACGAATATTTCCAAAATTTCCCCGAAACGAAAATAATCGACGGCAACCGCGACCCAGAAACCGTCTTCGCTGAAATAAAGGAAAAAATAACACAGGCTCAAAGTTAGGCACGATATTATATTATACACCTAAATCAATATTATGTCAAGTATCGCAAAATCTGCCCTTTGGGTCACGGTTTCCGAGATTATCTTCAATCTGTCCGGTTTCATCATCCACAGCATCCTAGGGCGCGTTTTAGGCCCGGCAGACTACGGACGCTACGGCCTTGTCATCACCCTCACCACGAGGGTGATCGTCCGTATCGGCAACGGCATCCCGACGGCTATGGCCAAATACATCAGCGAGATTTTCGAAACCGACCCGCGCTTGGTTTTGCGGATAAAAAAACAAGCTATCGTCCTGCAAGCGGTCATCGTCGGCACCATCACGGTCATTTTCTATGCATGCGCCGGTTTGATTTCCAGGGCGCTCGGAGATCCGACTTTGGAACCTCTCTTCCGCTTTTCAACCCTGATCATTCCGGCTTTCGCCGCCGCCTCTTTCTATTTCTCCTATTACACCGGCCTGCACCGGTTCAATACCCAAGCTACCCTCAAAACCATCCGCTCCGTTTTCCGCATCGTTTTCGTCATCGGACTGGCTTTCATTTTCGGACTCAAAGGTTCGATTTCCGGCTACGTCATCGCGCCTTTTTCCGTTTTTGCGATCGCCTACTTGATTGATAAATTCAAAGTTTCCCCAGCATTGGAAAAACAGCAAAAGATTTCCCTGGCCGGCAAAACCGATTTTGATTGGCGCAAGCTGGTCAACTATGGCTGGCAAGTAGTGGTTTTTTTCCTGGCCTATGAACTATTGATCAGTATCGACTTATATATGGTCCAGGCGATCCTGCGCGATGAGGCCCTGACTGGAATCTATAACGCCTCTCTCACCGTCGGACGCATCCCCTATTATATTTTTTACGCGATGACCGTTTTCCTGTTGCCGATGGTTTCCAAGGCCAGCGTCAATAGCAATTTCAAAAATGCCAAAAGCATCATCGACAACGCCCTGCGCATTATGCTGGTTTTACTGGTGCCGATGATCGTCCTGATGTCCGCCTATTCCCAAGAAATCCTCCAACTGCTCTATGGCCGGAAATATCTGGCCGGAGCGGAACCGATGGCGGCACTGGTCTACGGCGTCGGCTTCCTGACGATTTTTTACGTGCTCAGTTTCGCGATGAACGGCGCCGGCAAGACCAAGACGGCGATGTGGATTTCCTTCGCCGGCCTGGTTCTGAACGTCGCGACCAACTATTTCTTCATCCGGAAATTCGGCATCCTCGGTTCCGCTTATGCCACGACTGCCACTTCTTTCGCCATTATGTTCCTGATGCTTTATTGGACTAAAAAATATTTCGATGCCGGCCTCAGCCTCGGTGAAACCGCCAAAGTCGCGCTCGCTGGCGCGCTCGCTTATCTTCTTACCTTTATTTTGCCGTCCGGCCGGTATTTTTTCATCGCGACCGCGGTTATAATTTTCGCTACCTATCTTTTCATTCTTTACGGAATGAAGGGTTTGACCGAAAAAGACGTGGATCACTTTATGTCCTTGGTGAGGAAGCGAAAAAAAGAAAATGTCGAACAAGAACTTTCCGGCAATGAGCCGAATGCTTGACCCCATCCGCTAAAACATCCGCCCGGATGGCGATATGAACGGGCTGGGCAAATTGATTTCCGGCCATAAAAGCCTCTGCACTTCCCGATTTATAGGATCCAGGTTTTGATCCAGACAAACGCTGCCGCTTTGGGAAATTTCCGAAGGGATTTTTTCAAGCCGGCTTTTTTCAACAACGGGGATTTCCGGGCGGACAGCTTCCGCGACTTTCTTTTTTTCCGCCGCAACCGGAACTATTTTTTTCGGCGCGGCCGGCCGTGCGATCCGACGGTCGGAACTCACCGAGACCTTGTCCGCGTTGACGTCAAAAACGACCCGGATAGTCTCTCCGGGACGCGCGACAATCGGACCGCTGCTCAGCAGTTTTTTGCCGCCTCTTTCGGTCTTGTGTCTTTCGATGCCGCCCTGGAACGCCGTTATGGTATAAACATTATTTTTCGGATCATCAAATTTGCCTTTCTTTCCATTCTCCACTTCGACAAATTTCCCATCCCGGTACATCACCGCCTTATATCTATCACTCGCTCCATTGGCAATTATCTCGTAATAAACGACTGTTCCGCCATGCGCCAGGACCCAAGCGGGGTTGCGATATCCGGTCCCCCACCACGAACGGGCTGACACGGTCTTGTCGGCATAGGCCGTCACGAAAATAACTACCGATAGGACCAGAAGTGATTTCTTCATAATATTCGATAAATTACTTAGATTGCCTTTGAAAATCATCACCGAGAAAACAAGCCTTCCCATCCGAACGGTAGACTATACCACCTAAGTCGTAATTTGTCAAGAAAAATCACTTCACCCGCAAGTCGAAAATTGAAAACTGCCGATAAACTGAGCAGTTTTTGATTTCATATTTTTTCGAAACCTTGGACGGCAATTCGCATTTCTCCTCGGCGTTCCTCAAATAGAACAGCTGCGATCCGCCCGCCAATTTCACGTCCTCGCTCAATTCGACCACTTCCAAATCCGATTTTTTCGCGACGAAACGCAAGGACTTCAGTGATTTAAAAAGATACCCAGCCTGCGCGTCCACGTACGCGGTCTTGCTATCCGAAACGAGGTTGTCGCGCATATATCCCGTTATGAATTCCGCCTCGCCCAATGTGATATATTCGAAATCGCCGTTGATTTCGCGCCCGCCGAACTGCAAATCACGGAAAACAGCAAAGTCTTTCTGCAAATTGAAAAATGAAGCCACGATGACCAGCGCGATCGCCAACCAGCGCCTATCTGATCTTACCCACAAAAACTTCAGCCAGAATCCCAGAAGAAGGAATGGGACGAATTCCAAAATCAAGAAAAAACGCATCGACAATTCGGTCGCCCAGACTATGAAAAATAGGAAAGTCAGGATCGTATAAGTCGCCGCCAATTTGGCAAAAAGTTTTTTCTTCTTGTCTTCTTGTTTTTTTAATTCACGGAACGCGATATAATACCCTCCGATGGAAAAGACTGACGCTACGATTACGTATGCTACAAAAATGGTCTTATCAGTCAACGGAACCCTTTTACTATCCAACTTCTCCGTCCGATTCACAAGGTCGCCATACCCGCATTCTTCTTCATTGCCATAGGCCGCCAGGATGCCATAGTTGGCCCGGATATGGCAAGACACGTCCAGGGCGAGATTGTCCGATATGCTGGTATTGCGCTCATTTTTTTCGGTAACGCTCAGGATGAAAACGCGCGTATTCATTCCGCCCGTTTGAAGCTCGCTGGCGATTTGGGGAGCATTGACCAACAAGGCTCCGGCCACGACCGCGATGACACAACCTTTCGTAAGTGATCCGCCTTTGAAAAGGTAATATGTGAAAAACAGCGCGGCAATCGGCATAATTATCAATAGCGTAGTGTGAAGCTGGATGCCGACTCCCATCGCGACACCCGCCGTAGCCGCCCACCAAACTTTCCTATTTCCTTGCGAACCGCCGATGCGATAGACGGCATAGAGGAAAAGCATCGTGAAAAACGGGGTCGAATTCGGATTCCAAGCGAAGCGGGAATATTTTATGACGAAATATGAGATTGAAAACAGCCAAGTCAAAGAAAGTGCGATCGGCTTATTGAAATAAATCCTAGCCAACAGGAAGAACAACGGGATCGAAAGCAATGAGAAAAATAAGTCCGGATACGCGGCCGCTTCGGGAGTGGCGCCGAATATCCTAGCCGAAATGATCTGGAAATAATAGAAAGCCGGCCCGAGCTTGAAATCGGTGCCGCCCGCCCTCGGTCCGAGCGGAGGCCAAACACCCTCCTGGATCGAATTTTCAACCACGCCGATATCGCGCGATTGGTCCATATTGAACCGCAACCATTCGGAAAAATTATACGCCCGGAAGACGAATCCGACCAATATGATGCCGCACAGGATTGCGATCATTTTCTTATGGGGAGACATATTTTGCAAAAATCCGTACATAAATTAAGTTTGGTTTTTAAAAAAATTATTCGTTTTTGCTATCAAGCAGATCTTTCCAAAAGACCCTGCTCTCCCGGCCGACATCTTCCGGAATCAACCAGGAATCGCCCTCCTCCTCTTTCCGCTCCTCCTCGGCGCTCTTCTCATCATCCAGACCGTCGAAATTCTTTTCCTGGTCTTCATCATCCAAGTCGCTTCTGTCAGACACATCAAGATTGTCAGTTTCCTCATCGCTTTGGTTTTCTATCTCTTGCAAGTCGACCTTTCCTACTTTTTCTTTCTTAAACGGATTTTTTATCCTATCTTCCCCATCCAAAGTTTCGGTATTTATTTCAAAACGGACCAAGCTAATATCCCCGAACCGTTTTCCGCCCACTTTTCTCACCTGCCAATCGAAACGGTCGGAAAAGTCATTTTTGGAAAAATACATCAGATAATAACAAGCGTCCGGATAATATTCGATCGTCCCCCATTTGATGCTATAACTCCGTTTTTGATCAGCATTTTCCAGTGAATAATCAACCAGGCTGCGGAAACTTTGTTTAGGCGGAATGACGACGATTCTTTCCTTTTCACAATCGTTTTCCATATATTCGGCGGTTTTTTTGAGATGCCACCAAGACTCCCCGCCCACCGATTTCAAAAGACCTGACTTTCTCGGATGGGAAACTTTGGCCTGGGAAGTTTCGATTTCCCCGAACCACACTTTGACGCTATGGGCATTCAGCGCGGTCGGCAGGAATAAAAGAAAGGCCGCGACCAGGAATTTATACTTGAATTCCATCAGTCTGTCCGCAAACGTGACCGCAAATCCCCAAAAGATGAACGGCAAGGGAAGGATGGGTAGGAAGTGCCTGGGTTGGACTTTGGATCCCAGGGGAAAATAGACGGCCATATAGGAAAAAAACCAGACCAGGACGGCGGCGATGAACATCCTCTTTTTTTCATCCGGTTCTTTCCGGAAAAGCGCCGCACCCGCGACCAATCCCGCGAGGATAAAAAAAGAAAAATATCTATAAGCTGTTTTCGGAGCATCGATTATCCCCGACCAGATAATCATCGAGTATTTGGAAAAATTTAAAATGTCTTTCCGGACAAGTTCCACGATTTCCGCATCCGAACTCTTGCTCTTAAAGGAGGCCAGGAAATTGAGCGCGTTATTCCCATTGGTCTGGATGTCACTCAGCACGACCGGCACATAAAAGAAAACTAGGATCACAACAGCCAGCGGGATATGCCGGAAAAAAGTGCCGACTGGTTTTTTTAAAGCGAACCGCCTGAAAACGACCAAGGCCAGCGCGGCGATCGGAAAAGCGAACAGGCAGACGAAGTGGAGTTGGCTGGCGACGGCATAGGAAATCCCAGCCGCAACCGTCCAAATTTTCCGCTTCCTGCTATCGGAAGTTCCAAAAAACTTCAACAGGGCGTAGAAAAACAGCAGATTGAAAAAAGGCAACGAGTTCGGGTTCCAAGCGAAACGGGAATATTGGATGGCGAAAAAACAGACCGCGTAGGAAGCCGCAATGGCCAGCGACCATTTTTTTGGAAAAAATTCCCTGAGAAAAAGATAGAGAAGCGGGATAGTCAGGATGGAAAAAAACAGATCAGGATAGGCGGCTTTCCAAGGTTCGTCCAGTCCGAAAACCATTCCCGACAGATATTGGAAATAATAGAAAACCGGACCCAGGCGCAGGAACGTTCCGCCCGCCTTCGGTCCGAGAAGCGGCAATTCCTGCGGTCCGCCCTCCACCGCTTTTGCGACCAAAGACAAATCCCGAGCTTGATCCCCTTGAAAAAACAGCCAATCGCCGAAATTATGCACCCGTAAAAAAATTCCGACTGCGACGATGATCGTCAAAAATATACCTATTTGATATTTTTTAATTCCGTCCCGAAAAACCATACTTTTGAATTTAATTATTTTTTTCCGTGCGTATCTTTAAGATAGTCACGTCTTCTATCTGTTTGCAACCCTCTATTTCCCCGTAGTCTTTATATGACGCAGCTATCTGGCATTTTTTTGACATTCCGCTGACCGCCACGAAAAATGGGAGTTCCGGATCAACATTTTTTTGATCATCCAGTTCGATAATCGACATTCCCGCCCCATTGACGAAATAGGAAGTCCGGTCGACAAACCTGCCCAAATCGGTGTTTTTTCCGCCGACTTGGAAGCTCCGGTGCGGAGCCGAGCTTTCCATCAGATATTCCGCCATCGACTTGGCTTGCGGCATACTCCCGTCGATCATATTGCCGGAATTGCCGGCATACGCGTTGAAAACCTGCGCGCAAAAATATAGATTATAGAAAAATACCGCCCCGACGAAAGACCAGGCGACGGCAGGCTTGGTTTTTGCCATCGACCATTCCACGAGCAAGGCCACAAAAAGATACGGCACGAACGCCGTCAGGATGAAGTAGCGCAAGCTTATCTCCCGGCCGAAAGGGAAAGATACGAGCAATAATGAAACGCAATACGCGAATATGACCGCGAAAAAAATCCGCTTTTTTCCATCTTTTTCCCGAAAAGCACGGCGCGTTACCAAATAATAACCCGCCAGGGAAAAAGCCGCGGCGAAAAGCGATCCCACGCCATAGGCGATCCAGACTATCAGGCCCGCGTCTTTCTTGATGATCTTTTTCAAGTTGCCTTCGGCAAAGGGAAAGCCGCATTTTTCCTGGTCGTTTTGCGGCAACAGTATCTTGGCGTTCGCTTGGACCTGGCAGGCGGCAACATGCAGGATATTCCCTCCCAAAGAAGATTGTTTAGGAGATTTTTTTATGAGTGCGGAAAAAAAGGCGGTCGCGTTCGCCTGTCCGGTCCGGACCTCATTGATCAATTGGGGCGCGTTAAGCGCGGCTGCCACCGCCACGATTACGACGATATGTGCGATATTGATTTTCTTATGTCTGACCAGGTGCACTCCGATTATCACGAAAAAAAGCGGCACGCTGAAAAGCAGCAAGGTGTGGAGCTGCACCGCGACTCCGAAGGCTATCCCAGAAACAGCAGCCCAAAGAAATTTCTTGCCGCCGTTTCCATAGGCGGTCCGGATAATCGCATATAACAGCAATACGACGAAAAACTGGGCGGAATTGGAATTCCACGCGAAGCGCGAATATTGCACGGCAAAAAAAGAGACCGCGTATAAAGCCGTGCTGGCCAGTGCCGCTTTGACACTGAAATATTCGCGCAAAAACAAAAAAATCAACGGTACCGACATTATGCCGAAAAGCAGATCGGCATAGGCCATCTTGTCGGGCGCGATCCCGAATATCCAAGCCCCTAATGATTGGAAATAAATGGATATCGGGCCGATCCTGAAATCGGTTCCGCCAGCTACCGGCCCTAATAAAGGAATGACGCCTTCTTCGACCATAGTCCGCGCGACGGAAGCATCCCGCGCCTGGTCCGCGTTGAACCGCAACCAATCGGAAAAATTATAGGTGCGGAGAAAGATGCCGACAATTACGATCAAAATGAAGATTCCTAAAATCTTAGACGTTGAATTGATGTGGGCCGCTATTTTATCCAGCATATATATTTTGACGTTTTAAAAAAATATTAAGTTTCAGAAGAATAGTCCCGTGTAAAAAATCATCATCACGAGTGCCACTGAGAGGACAATGAAATATGACATCAGTGCCAACTCCGCCTTTTTCCCATCCTCTTTTCGAAATAACAACAGCAGGAACAACGGAACGATATAATATCTTTGCTCGACCAGAAGAGACGGGAACAGCGACATAAAAATAAATGGTAGCAAAACCGCCCGCTCCTTTTCAAATTTCATTAAAAAAATCGCCATATACCCGGTAAAAATCGCCCCGACATACGCCCACATATATTGGTGATATCCGGATTGCAATAATATGTTCCTAAGCATCGACAGTTTATTATTGCCATGATGGATTTCCGGTTGGACGAATATGAAAGATCCGGCGATAACGATTCCGATGATGACGCCATACAGCATAAATGGCTTAATTTTTGACAAATCAATTTTTCTAATATATGCAAGCAATATCGGAAGAAACAACAAACCGACAGTAGCCAGAAAAAAATAACTATTGCCCATATAAAATCCCACCTGGTGGTTACGCTTATCCCCTAACGCGACTCCCCCGTTTACCAACACGAAAATTATAAAAATAATAAAAACAGCCAGGTGTCCGATCGTCCGACGGATATGAACTTTGATATTTTCCAGAGAAAATACAAAGCCATAGTTCGATAAATAAGCATAGATCCATATCAATGCGATCCAGATTATATTGTCTTGCCTGACCAGTATGGCGGTCAATGAAAAAAAAGCAGAGAATCCATACTTGCCGCTAAGCATAAAATACAAGGCTCCTAAAACCAATAGCAGTGAGAATATATCCGTATATATCAATGGAAAATACAGGAAGCTTATCGGCAGAAACGCGCATTGAAGCGTCTTTATCAATGGGTGCTTGGAATCAAGTTTTTTACTGATAAGATAGGCTGCCAATAACGAACCGCTGGCTACCAAAAGGCTGATGAAGCGCACAAATGCCAATGACGGATGCTTGAAAAATTGGACAAAAAAAGCGATTACCGCGTGATATCCCGGAATAGTGGTAAGGCTTGGGAGCACTTCAAAATTTCCCTTGAGGAAACGGTTGATTTGGCGGAGGTGGGTTTTTTCATCAACAAACGCAGTCGGGCTGAAAAACAATATGATGAGCCATAAAGAAAATGCCAGACATAGAAAAAAAACAAATGCCTTATTGCGCCTTGCGAAAACTGCGGCCTGCTTGAATCTTTCAATCATTTTTCTAAATATATAAAACAAAAAGGCATCTCCGGGTGATGGTTTTGCAATAATTCCGTTTAAGTATATAATAAATTCACAAGTTATCCAAATTAGCCCTATAAATCGCTTATTTTTTAAAATTCTGTGAAATACGGCAAGGCGACTTTTTTAATCTTTCTCGTTATAATAACTTCAAGTTTCTACTTCGGTTATTCCAGACTTAGTCATTTTTCAGGAGTGGATGAATCCTTTTGGTCATATGACCGCGTACCGACCTTCTGGAACGCTGTCTCCGAGATGAGATGGAAAAAAACCAATATCAGCGACAAGCCGGGCATACCGCTGGCGATAATTTCCGGGGCAGGCTTGCCTTTTTTAAATGAAAATCCGAAAGACCTGAAAGGCTTGCGCTATAAACCGAAAACCTTCGAACAGCTCCAACAAATAAGGGATTCCTATTTCCACCTTCGTTTGCCGATTTTTCTTTTTACCTTGGCCGTAATGCCGTTATTTTATTGGATCATCAAAAAACTCCTAGGAAAGGACGTAGCGCGATTCTCCCTTATTTTCATAGGTCTTTCGCCTATTCTCCTGGGTATTTCGCTTATCATAAACGCCGATGCGATGCTCTGGATTTTAAGCGCCTTGTCCACGCTCAGCTTGTTTGTTTTTCTAAAAAACAATGAAAAGAAATACCTATTGCTTTCCGGTTTCTTCCTTGGCTTATCCGTCATCACCAAATATGTCGCCAATGTCCTTTTTATCTATTTCTTCGCACTTTTCTTTTTGGAATATATCCTGCATGCCCACAAGAACATGTCTTTGGGAAAATACCTGAAAATCGCCAGTATCAATTATTTGCTACTGTTTGCAACCGCTATGGCGACGGCCTTCCTATTTTTTCCCGCCACCTGGGTTAAGTTCTCCGTACTCATCAAAGCTACGGTCGGCAATGTGGTTTTTGCTTCGGTCTGGCCTATCTTTGTCGGAATCGTAAGCATTTTGGCTTTGGACGCGTTAATTTTTAAAACGAAATTTTCAAGTATTTTATTTAATTTTTTAATTAAACATAAGCGCGGATTGACAAAAACCATCAGTGTGATATTCCTTCTTTTTATCATAGTCGTTTTTCTCCATATATTTTTTAAAATTAATATTTTCGACATCCAAGGGATGGTCGCCGCCCCCAAGGGTATAGGCTTGGATCTGGACACTAGGGATCCCCAGCTGGACACGCTCGTAGCCTCCCAAAAAGGGACTGGATTGTTTGATATATCCCAAAGATATATCGGAGCAATTCTGGCTGATTTCTATAGCCTTATTTTCAGCATTTCGCCGATCATCCTTTTCGCCATACTATTCGCAGCCAGCAACATAGTGCGCAAAAAAGATATGGGCCGCGATTCCATAACCGCAATATACATAATATTTTTTATCCTGCTTTTTTATCTCGGCTCGACCATTGATAATGTGATTGCCACCGTAAGATACCAGATTATGATATATCCGCTAGCTTTTATCCTGGCAGCTATCGGAATTTCAGAATTGATAAAAATTGAAAAAGTCGGAAAGTATCTGAAATTGCCAGTAGCATACGCGTTGATCATTCCCATACTTCTTTCCAGTCTCTTTTTCATCAAACCGAACTATTTCGCTTATTCCAGTGAAATACTGCCTAGTAATTTTCTAGTCAATCTTAAAGGCATGGGGGAGGGCAGCTACGAAGCCACGGACTATCTTAATAATCTTCCAAACGCGCAGAACATAGCCATATGGTCCGATAAAGCGACGGCGTGCGATCAATTCGTCGGATCTTGCTACTGGAACAAATCACAGCCAGCAAACGTCGACTATTATGTCGTTTCAACAGACCGCAAATCAAGGACCTTGAAATCGATTTCATTCGATCTGACAAGCGCTTATGAAAACGAACATCCCGCTTTTGAGGTTTTAATCGGCAATAATCCGAATAATTTCGTAAAAGTCATAAAAAGTATCGATCTTAAAAAAACTGGCGCACAATAATATTATTTTGTATAAATCTACGATCCTATGAGCAAAAAAACGATCCACATCCTCATAATTTTCGCTGTGATCATCACCAATCTTTTTTTCGGCTTGCCGCGGCTTGCCCGCTACACCGCCGTGGATGAAACGCTCTGGTCATACGACCGGGTGCCGAAATTCTGGCGCAGCATCGAAAAGGGCAACTGGCGCGGAACCAACCTGTGCGACAAGCCCGGCGTCACTTTGGCGATAATCTCCGGCCTCGGACTGCCTTTTATCCCCGATCCCAGAGATTATGAAAAATTGCAATTCCACCCGAAAACCCCGGAGCAATTGGCGATGATCGAAAAGATTTATTTCTCGCTCCGGTTGCCGGTCTATCTCTTCACCTTGGCCTCATTGTTCGCTTTCTATTTCCTGCTTAAAAGATTGCTTTCGGATGATATTGCCCTTCTGTCAGTCATTTTTATCGGACTTTCCCCCATCCTCCTGGGCATCTCGCTCATCGTGAATACCGATGCCATCCTCTGGATTTTGATGCCGCTGACGTTCATCAGCTTCCTGATTTATCAGAAAGAAGACAATCGGAAATTCCTCTACCTAGCCGGTTTTCTCTTGGGACTCGGGATTCTTGACAAGTTCGTGGCCAATTTCCTTTTCCCCTTCCTATTAGCGCTGGTATTGTTAAAATATGTTTTAAGCGACCACGCCCGAACCGAAGACAAAATCGGCTTTTTGAAGAAATCGATGATTGACTATCTAATTCTCATCGCGATCGCCCTCGTAACCATTTTCATCTTTTATCCCTCCGCCTGGATTAAGCCTAAGGAATTGTTGAACACCACTATCTACAGTATGGCGCTCCGGAAGATGTGGCCGCTGATTACTAGCGCCATCGGACTCATCCTGGCGGATGTCTTCCTTTTGCGCGGCGCCGTTCTCAGGAAAATCTTGGATTTTTTCTCGACCCACCGGATAGCACTTATCCGATCGGCCAGCCTGGCCATCCTAGGTATGGTCGCTTTCGTCTTTATCAATACTTATTTAGGAATGAAACCTTATGACTTCCAAGAAATCTTGGCCAATCCGAAGCCAGATATGCCATTTGTCAATGAATTTCCGCTTAATTTTTTCTCGGCTTTCTTCCCGCTCCTGTTCGGACTCATCCCCCTTGCCGCCATCGCGCTTATCGCGGCGATCGTTTTTTTGGTGAAGATGCGGCCGTCTGACGCCGTTTCGGAAAACAGCCGGGTTTACGCGTTCTATTTTCTCCTGTTCATCCTCGTCTTTTATCTGGGCAATTCGGTTTCCAGCATAGGTTCGACCGTCCGCTACCAGATAGTCAATTACCCGGTTGCAGCCATAATCGCCGCCATTGGTCTATCTGGGATAATCAAACTTGAACCCGTCAAAAAATATTTCCTCGGGATAAAATTCTCTCTCTTGGTAGGTTTTATTTTCATAATTTCCATTGTTTCTCTTGCGCAAACCAAGCCGTTCTTCCTGGCCTATTCTTCAAGCCTCCTGCCGGACAGATTTATGACCAACCTGAAGGATATGGGCGACGGCAGTTGGGAAACGTCCGCCTACCTCAACAGCTTGCCCGGCGCGGAACGGCTGGTGATCTGGTCGGACAAAAAGCAGGTCTGCGAAAAATTCGTCGGCCGATGCAAGACCGGTTTCAGATATCAGGATCTTGCCAATTTCAAATTCGATTATCTCGTAGCCTCCGCCGGCGGAAAAGCGGAAACCCTCAGCCGCTCATCCCAGCGGAAAGCGACTTTCGAATCGGCCTTCGGCCCCATCAACGTGGAAAAACTCTATGCTCCGGACGATTTTTACGACTTCCGGGTCAATATCGACGGCAAGCCGGCGGACTTTATCAAAGTCGTGAATCCTGCTACAATATCAAATGACTGATTCTTATAATTCATTTAAAAACCTTTATGAAAAGCAAGATTATATTCACTCTTTTGATTTTTGTCGCTATTGCCGCTTCCAGCCTCTATTTCGGCCTGCCGCGGCTGAAGGATTTTTCCGGCGTAGATGAACCCTACTGGTCATACGACCGGGTGCCGAAATTCTGGGAAAGCGTCAGCGAAGGCAAATGGCGGAGCACCAACATCTGCGATAAACCCGGTATAACTTTGGCGATGGTTTCCGGCGCCGGATTGCCTTTCATTCCGGATGATCCGCGCGATTACGAATATCTGCGCCAACACCCTAAGACACCGGCCGAAGTCGAAACCATCCGCGACGCCTATTTCTATCTGCGCTTGCCGGTTTTCCTTTTTACGTTGGCTGTCTTGCCGCTCTTCTATTTCCTTATCAAAAAACTCCTCGGCAAAACCACGGCCCGCTTCGCCCTCATTTTCATCGGCTTCTCCCCCGTCCTTCTCGGCATCTCGCTCATCATCAACTCCGACGCGATGCTCTGGATCCTGACCGCCCTTTCGACCCTCAGCCTTTTCGTTTTCCTCAAAGAAGGCGCGAAAAAATATCTGCTTCTGTCCGGTTTTTTCCTCGGCCTATCCGTCATCACCAAATACGTCGCCAACATCCTGTTCGTCTATTTCTTTTTCATTTTCCTTTTGGAATATATCCTCTACGCCCACAAACACATCGAACTTAAAAAGTATCTTCCGCAAGCCTTCTTGAACTATTTGATCCTTTTCGCCGTCGCGATGGCAACCGCCTTCGCCTTTTTTCCCGCTACCTGGGTGAAATTCTCCGTCCTATTGAACGCCACGATCACTAATGCCGTTTTCTCTTCGACCTGGCCGCTTTTCGCCGGAATCATCGGGTTGCTGGCGTTGGACATCCTGTTTTTCAAAGAAAAAATTTCAACCCCGGTGTTTGACTTTTTCATCCGATACAAAACAGCGCTCCTAAAAACGATCGGTGGCGTTTTTCTCGCGCTTTCCTTCTTCGTCTTCCTGCATGTCTATTTAGGCGTCAATGTGATCGATATCGAATCGATCATCGCCTCCCCCAAAGGCATCGGTCAGGGCAATCTGACGGAAAGGTATCTCGGCGCGATTTCAGCCGACCTCTACAGTCTCTTTTTCAGCATCTCGCCTTTGGTTTTGTTTTTCCTGCTCTTTTCGGTTTTCGGGATTTTCAGAAAAAAAGAACTCAAACGCGAATCCATCACCGCCGTCTACATCATTATTTTCATACTGGTCTTCTATCTCGGCTCGGCCGTCAATGAAGTGGTCACCACCGTCCGCTATCAGATAATGACTTATCCATTGGCTTTCGTCCTGGCAGCCATCGGCGCCAAGCAATTCATCAAATTGGAGAAGATTAAGGCACTGGTCCCGGCCTACGCCGCCTATCTCGTACTCATCCCGCTTCTGCTTTTGAGCCTTTTCTCCATCAAGCCGCATTTCCTAGCCTATGCCTCGGAAATCCTGCCGAAGGATATGATCGTCAATCTCAAGGGTATGGGTGAGGGCAGCTTGGAAGCCGCCTACTATCTCAACACTTTGCCGGGCGCCCACGAGATGACCATCTGGGCTGACAAAGGCGCGGTTTGCGAAGCTTTCGTCGGCCGCTGTTTCATCGATTTTAAGAACAAAACCTTCAAGGAAAACCGGATAGACTACTTCGTCGTTTCCACCGATCGCCGGTCGCGAAGCTTGAAAATGTCAGGCGGCCAGGTCGGCTATGCCGATTTCAACAAACTCTATGCCGCCCAAGATCCGGTCTTCGAGGTCATCATCGGCGGACGCGACCTCAACTTCGTCAAAGTCATCAAGGCCGAATAGATCCAACGGCATCCATATGACCGCCCGACATAAAAAATACCCCGGATGAAATGAAATTTATCCGGGGTATTTTGTAATCCTATTTCCGTTATTCCGTCCCATCAATCAGAATACCTTCCCGCCCATCATCAATACTGACCACATCCTTCCAAAAGACCCGGTCCGTTTTACTGCGTCTCTTATTAAACCTGAATTCCGGCGATGTGATCCTGTCATTGAAATCGATCTCGTACACAGCTAATTGGCCGAACTGTTTTTGTGCGATAATCGAAATATTTTTCCCATATTTCTTATACGCCGGTTCCAGGCCGTTTTCCGCCGGCACGACTGCGAAGAATTGAGCATTGGCATCCTCATTCAAGGAAAGCGTCTTGAAAATCAAACCCTTATCGTGTTTTTGCCAGAGCAGAAATTCAATCGGACGGACATGCTCCGGCTTGACGTAATAGTATAGCGTCATTCCTGCCTTATGGCGCGCGTACATCCAGTCCGTGACTCCTTTGAGCTGGCCTAGCGTCACCCCGTCTTTAGCTTTCAATATCAAGGTGCGTTTCACTGCCAAATCGCCCTTCTGCGAGGCGGCCTGCTCCTGAAACCAGGCATATGTACCTTGCGAATTCCAACCGATGATTCCAGTCGCCAGCAATATCGATGCAACCAGGGCTTGCTTGCGGCTGAGTTTTTCCTCCAGATATTCGAACATCAAGCCCAGAAAGACAAATGGAATCGCGAACACGACGATGAAAAAGCGCGGACGCAATTGGAAAGAAACCGGAATGGTCAGAATCGTGAATACGCCGACCCAGATGATCAGTAGCGCCAAAAAATCTCTCTGCGCGACAGACCTGCCCTTCCGGAGCAGCCCGCGGACCGCCAGGACCAATCCGGATAGCAGGACTAATCCGGTCGCCATGACCGCCGGCAAATCATTTTTGGAATTGCTCGAATAACACTGGGAGGTCGTAATGAGGCAATAATATTTCAAGTTTTCCTTCGCGCTCTTACCGATCTTGTCAACCAAAGGTTTCTTGACCGGTTTGGCAGTGAGCGCTTCGAAGAAATTTTTGGTGTTTTCTCCACCTTTCCGGACATCACTGATGATGACTGGCGCATAGAATATCGCGAAAACCATCGCCAAAATCCCCGTATAGACTGCGATTTTTTTCAGTACGTTTTTCTGGAAAAAATAAAGGATGTTGGCTTTTTTCCATAATTGGAAATGCGTGATGATCAAAAGTCCGGAAATCCCCAACAGACTGAAAAAACCAAAAAAATGCAATTGCGAACCGACCGTGATGCCGGCCGCCCAGACAGCCAACCACCATTTCTTACGTCCACTATGCGTTTCACCCAGAAATTTCAAAAGGCCGTAAAAACTCAGGAGAAGGAAAAATTGCAATGAATTAGGATTCCAAGCGAAACGGGAATATTGGATGATGATGAAGGAAAAAGCATACATCGCCGCTATCAGCAAAGAATTTTTTTCAGAAAAATACAGCCGGGCGAAAAGGTACAAAAGCGGGATAGCCAGGATGGAAAAAAGCAGATCCGGATAGGCATAGACATAGGGCTCGGTGGAATGGAAAAGCACCCCCGCGGCGTATTGGAAATAGTAGAAAATCGGCCCAAGGCGCAAAAAACCCTTTTCAAGCTCGACAGCTCCCGCGCGCGCGCCCAAAAGTGGCAAATAGCCCGGCCCGTTCTCCACCGCATTGCTGATTAAGAGCGCATCCCGGGACTGGTCCATTTTGAAATAGAGCCAATCGTTGAATTCATAGGTGCGCAAAAAAACCGCCCCGATGATGATGATAGCCAAGGCGATCGCGCTCCAGCTGATAGCGTTTTTTTTCATATGCTTTTACAGCGCCCTTTCCGCGCTTATTTATTACGCCTGAATTATATCATCCCCGCCGGATCTTTGCCAGACTGGCGTTTTTTCCTTTGTGTTGTATAATTATAACCGTCCGGGACTTTATCCATATCGCAAAAAAAATGATCAAACTGCTCGACGCCATCCTCAATAAATTGCTTGACGGCAAAGTTCCCAAAAGCGTCCAGCAATTCGTCCGCTATCTTTTCGCCGGCGGCACCGCAACCGTAGCGGATATGACTTCGCTTTTCCTGCTGACCCACTTCCTGCATATCAACTACCTGGTGGCCGCCGCCATCGGTTTCGTAATCGGCGTCACCACTAACTATTTGATGAACATCGCCTTGGTTTTTGAAAGCACTGGCAAAATCAAGCGGGAATTTTCGCTTTTCGCGATGGTCGGCATCGGCGGGCTTTTGTGGACCGAACTCATCCTTTGGATCCTGGTCGACAAATTCGGAATCTATCTGATGGTTTCCAAAGCGGTCGCCGTCGTCCTCGTGCTCAACTGGAATTTCTTTATGCGCAAAAAATTCGTCTTCGCGGCAAAACCGAACCTGGTCCATAATTCCCACTGACGCCCGGATCAAGCTAAAAGAGGAAATTTAAATTTCAATATAAAAAGAGGGGGC
>JAUXSI010000014.1 GCA_030679985.1 Candidatus Moraniibacteriota bacterium
AAATCCAGCACCACCCGAAATTACCTAACCAGGCGATCGCCAACACAGGACTGGTAGAAGTTTCCAAAAAACTCGGCATCAAGCTGGTAGCGACGAACGATATCCACTACATCAAAAAAGAAGACGCCGAAATCCAAGATATCCTGCTGTGCATCCAGACCAACCGCAAAGTTGACGAGAAAGACCGGATGAATTTGATGGATTTCGAACTATACCTCAAAAGTCCGGAAGAGATGGCCGCCCATTTCGCGCACGTGCCGGAAGCGATCGCCAATACCCAGGAAATCGTAGATAAGTGCGATTTGGAAATAAAATTGGGCGAAACCCAACTCCCCCATTTCGACGTGCCGGAAGGTTTCACCGCCCAGACTTATTTGGAAAAGATGTGCGAAGACGGATTGCAAAAAAGATTCGACGGCGACATTACCAGCGAGCACCGCAAAAGGATGGCGTATGAATTGGACATCATCGAAAAGACCGGCTACGCCTCATATTTCTTAATCGTGCAGGATTTCGTCAATTGGGCGAAAAACGAAGGCATCGTCGTCGGCCCGGGACGCGGCAGCGCGGCGGGAAGTTTCGTGTCCTATCTGGTCGGCATCACCAATATCGATCCGATCAAATATGATCTGCTATTTGAAAGGTTTTTGAATCCGGAACGGGTCTCAATGCCCGATGTCGATATGGATTTCGCCGACAACCGCCGGGATGACGTCTTGCAATATGTCCGCCGGAAATACGGCAACGACCATGTGGCGCAGATCATCACCTTCGGAACGATGGCCGCTAGGGCCGCCGTGCGCGACGCCGGACGCGCCTTGGGCATGCCTTATGATTTTTGCGACAAGACCGCCAAGCTCATCCCGCAATTTTCCACCATCGAAGAAGCTTTGGAGGAATCCAAAGAATTCAAAGATTTCTACGGAATGGATCCGGGTGCCAAAAAACTGATCGACAGCGCCAAGCGCCTCGAAGGCGTCGTGCGCCACGCCTCGATGCATGCTTGCGGAGTCGTCATCACCAAAGATCCCGTGACCGAATACACCCCATTGCAAAACATCGCCAAGGCCGGGGAAAACGGCGGCACCGTGACCCAATATTCCTCTTCGACCAAATCCAGTTTCGTGGAAAAAATCGGCCTCTTGAAAATGGACTTCCTGGGACTCAAAAATCTCACCATCATCCAGAATACTTTGCGCATCGTCCGGAAATTGGAAAATCTCGATATCGATATCGACGCCATCCCGCTTGATGACTCCAGGGCCTATGAGCTCCTGCAAAGGGCCGAGACCACCGGCGTTTTCCAATTGGAAAGTTCCGGTATGAAAAGATATTTGAAACTCTTGAAGCCCACGGAATTGGAAGATATCATAGCTATGGTCGCCCTTTATCGTCCGGGTCCGATGGATTGGATCCCGGACTTTATCGCCCGGAAACACGGCGAGAAAAAAATGTCCTATCTGCATCCGAAGCTGGAACCGATACTCCGGAAAACATACGGTGTAGCGGTCTATCAGGAACAAGTGATGCAAATCGCCCGCGACCTGGCCGGCTTTTCGCTCGGCGAGGCTGATATGCTCCGGAAAGCGATGGGTAAGAAAATTTTCGCCTTGATCCATGAACAGAAAATAAAATTCATCGATGGCTGCGTCACCCAGGGCGTCGACCGCAAGATCGGAGAAAAAGTTTTCGAATATATCGAACCGTTCGCCGGCTACGGATTCAACCGATCGCACGCCGCCTGCTACGGGCTCATCGGGTATCAGACCGCCTATTTGAAAGCGCACTTCCCCGCTGCTTTTATGGCCGCGCTGCTCACTTCCGACCAGGATAATATCGATCGCATCGCTATCGAGGTTTCCGAATGCCGTGAAATGGGCGTTGAGGTTATGGCGCCGCATATCAATGAAAGTTTCGAAGAATTCGCCGTCATTGTCGATGAAGAAACTAAAAAATCCCGCATCCGTTTCGGGCTCAATGCCATCAAAAATGTCGGCCATAATGTGGCGCATGAAATCGTGGAAGAGCGCAAGAAGAACGGCAAATTCAAATCACTTACCGATTTCGTGGAAAGGGTGCAGACCAAAGACCTGAACAAAAAATCAATTGAGGCCCTGGCCAAGGTCGGCGCGTTGGAAGGGTTCGGCGAGAGGAACCAGATCATCGCTTCTATTGAAAACATCATCGCCCATTCCAAGACTTTCCAAAAAAACCAGAATTCGCAACAGTTCAGCCTGTTCGGAGCCGCCGAAATCGCATTGCCGGAGATCACCCTCCTGGAATGCGATCCAGCCACCAAGAAACAGCGCCTAAGCTGGGAAAAAGAATTGATGGGGCTCTATATCAGCGACCACCCGGCCCGCGAATACAAGGATTATTTCGCCCAGATGGGCGTACCGATTAAAAATATAAATACCAGCCACGTCGGACAAAATATCAGCGTCGGCGGAGTCATCGCCAAAATCCATAAGATTTATCTGAAAACCCAGAAAACTATGCTGTTCGTGACTATCGAAGACACCGATTCCGCTATGGAAATCCTGGTTTTCCCCAAAGTACTTGAGGCTACCGGCGCCATCTGGGAAGAAGACAAGGTCGTTCTTGCCAGCGGAAAAATTTCCGACAAGGACGGCAATTTCAAAATCCTGTGCGACTCAGTCACCGTCGTCAATCAGGCCGAAGTGGAAAAATTCAGCCGCGTCCTGGCCACGCGCAAACTCAATGAAAAACCGGCTGAGAAAAAAGTTGACGCCACCAAAATGGTCATCGCCCTGCCTGGCAGCGCCGGCAAGGATACGCTCAAAAAACTGTCCCAATATTTCGACCGCTGCGACGCCGGCGCCTTGAAAGTATATTTGGCCATAAACGACCAGAAGCTTGAAACCGCCTACCGCATCGCCCCGACGGACAACCTTAAAAGCGACCTTGGAAACATCGTTCCTGAAGCTGAAATAAATATTTTTTAAAATTACTGCGAACATCATTCTTTAAAAATACTCCGCCCTTACGAAATACCGAACTACGAATTGAAGCTTACGAGCGTAAAAAAATACCGGTCCGCCGCAGGGCAACCGGTATTTTTTAGCACATAAGTTGGAATTTGTCTTGGACGACAGACAATTTTTTGCCGCTTTTATTTTGGAAAAAGGGAAATGGCGCATCATCATTCAAAACGGATCACTACGATTTCCGGACCGTAATTGGTCCGCATCGTCGGACCCCAAGTGCCGACACCCGGCGAAGTGTAGATGGAAAATTTACCATCTGTATTCAAGCCGTAGAAATATTTCCCATAAACCAACCGGGTTATGTATTGCAAGGGGAATAATTGTCCCGTATGCGTATGGCCGGCTAATTGCAAGTCCACGCCACTCGCTTCAGCCTGCTTGGCTCCAGCCGGATTGTGATATAAAAGAATACTTGGCTTTTTCGAATCGAATCCTTTTATGCCCCGTATCGCGCTTCCGATATCCCGCGATTCGCCCCTTTGCGGATAGCTGACGCCGATGACCTGCATCCCATACACATCGGCCATTTCGTCATCCAGGACTTTCACCGGAGTCTTCTTCAGCACGTCCAGAGTGCCGGCAACGCCCAGGTACGTTTCATGGTTTCCAGTCACGAAATAAACCCCGCCGACCGCCTCGATATCATTCAGCGGAGTTACCAGTTTTTCCAAACTTCCATCCATACCGTCAAACAGATCTCCCGTAATAAAAACCGCGTCGGGTTTTTCAGCATTGACTTTTTGAACGACATCCGCCAAGAAATTTTTTCCGAAAATCAAACCCAGATGCACATCGCTCAATTGCACCGCGCTTTTCCCGCGCCAACTTTCCGGCAAATTATCCATCCTGACCGTGATGTTTTTGATTTTGGGATGATAGGCGTTCCACACGCCGTAGCCAGAATAAGAAATGGCGAAGACGATCGAAAACGCCACTAAATACACATATTCCCGGTATTCCAGCTGGAAGCCGGACATGCTGGCGATTGCCGTGACAAGCCACACGGCCGCAAAAGCCAAGACCAGGTTCAGTCCGATGCCCAACCACAAACCTGAAGAAAAATACAATATTTTCGTGGCGGAATTTTCGCTGTAATGGGCCAGAATGGAAGATGCGATGAAGCTTATGCTCAGAAAAAACAGGATGCCGGCTAGCCAGATTTTAGCGCCCACGCTGCCGATATCTAAAAATTTGATTGAAGAAAAATATATGAAAAAATGACAACCGAATAAAATGGCCGCGAAAGCTGCCAATACGGTCATCATTAAAACGGCATTTATAGACATAATGAAGCTTTTTATTTAGCCCTGCTCCAATCATACCCCAACCGCGGCTTGCAGTCAAAACGGTTTTGAGTTACAATACGGTTACAACCGAATGGGACGTTGACGCGGCTACCGACCGCCGAGTTCCCGTAAGGCCCGACGAATCCGGCCGAAAGAGTGCCCAAAAATTATGGGAATTCGAGTGGAACCGTCCTGATTGCAGGACCTCGAAGTCAGATAATTTTTTGGCATTTTTGTTTTTTGTCGAAATTTTAATTTCGCCACAAAAAACAAATCCGCTTCTGGCGGATAACTCCATTGATTAATAATTTTTAAAAAATAAACCTATGAGCACAGAAAAAGATATCGAGATGATCCGCCACTCCGCCGCGCACGTTTTGGCGGCCGCCGTTTTGGAAATGTTTCCCGAAGCCAAGTTCGGCACCGGTCCGGCCATCGAAAACGGCTTCTACTACGACTTCGACCTGCCGCGCACTTTGATTCCGGAAGATTTGGAAATTTTGGAAGGCAAGATGCGGGAAATAATCAAAGCCAACCATCCCTTCGAACGGGCAGAGTTATCCGCCACTGATGCTAAAAGTAAATTTGAACAGCTCGGCCAGACTTACAAACTCGAACTGATCGCTGACCTGGAAGAGGCCGGCGAAAAAATTTCTATTTATAAGTCCGGGCATTTCATCGACTTGTGCGCCGGGCCGCATTTGGATTCGACCGGCGAAATCAAAGCGGACGCGTTCAAGCTCACCAAGATTTCCGGCGCCTATTGGAAGGCGGATGAAAAAAACAAGCAGATGCAACGGATTTACGGCGTAGCCTTCGCCAGCAAGGACGAGTTGAAGGCCTACCTGCATATGATCGAGGAGGCGGAAAAAAGGGACCACAAGAAGCTCGGGCGCGAGTTGGATTTATTCTCATTCCATAGCGAAGCTCCCGGTTCGGCCTTTTGGCACCCAAAAGGAATGATCATATGGAACGAGCTGGAAAAATTTGGAAAATCAATCCGCAAAAAATACGGCAATCTAGAAATCCAGACTCCCCAGCTTGCCAAGAACATCTTATGGAAAACTTCCGGGCATTGGGATCATTACAAGGACGATATGTTCTACTTCGACGTTGAAAAAGAAACGTATTGCTTGAAACCGATGGATTGCCCGTTTAATATCAAAATTTATCAAACCCAACAAAGATCTTATAAGGAATTACCGATCCGCTATACTGAAATCGGACGCGTTATGCGCAATGAAAAATCCGGCCAACTAAACGGGCTCCTGCGAGTACGTTCAATCACCCAGGATGACGCCCACATCTTCGCGATGGAAACACAGATTGAGGAAGAAATCGTAACACTGCTCAAGATGGTCAAAGAATATTACGCGGTCTTCAATATAACTCCGGAATTCTTTTTATCCACCAGACCGGAAAATTTTATGGGTGAAATTCCGACCTGGGACAAGGCTGAGGCAGATTTGAAACAAGCGTTGGCGAAGGAAAATATCAACTATGAATTGAAGGAAGGTGACGGCGCTTTCTATGGACCCAAAATTGATATCGATATGAAAGATGCCCTGGGCCGCAGATGGCAACTTGCGACCATCCAGCTTGATTTCCAGCTGCCGCAAAGATTTGAACTGGAATATATCGCCGCTGACGGAAGCAAGCAAATTCCCGTTATGATCCACGCTGCAATCTTTGGCTCATTAGAAAGATTCACGGGTATTTTCATTGAACATACTGGTGGCAATCTTCCAGTCTGGCTCTCCCCTGTCCAAGCGATGATCATCCCGGTTTCGGAAGAAAAATTCGGCGCCTATGCCGCGGAAGTCAGAAGCAAGCTGATCGCGGCCGGCGTGCGCGCCGAAGTCGATGCCACCGCCGAAGGCTTGGGCAAGCGGATCCGCAACGCCGAAAAACAGAAGATCCCTTATATGCTGGTCGTCGGCGAAAAAGAGATGGAGTCGCAAACCGTCGCCGTCCGTCCGAGAAGCACGAAGGATCAAACGGTGATAAGCGTGGATGAATTCATAGAAAAAATTTCAGCCGAAATAAAAGATAAAAAGTAAATCTTACCGTAGGAAAAACCATCCGTTGCAACGGATGGTTTTTCCTTGATATGGCGATGATTCTATGCTATCCTGATACATACTCAAATTATATGCAAAAATATTCCATCAAAACCTTCGGCTGCCAAATGAATATCTCGGACTCCGAACGGATTGCGGGATTTTTGGAAAATAACGGCTACGTCCCCTCCGACGGGATCCAGACGGCCGATTTGGCCGTCTTCAACACTTGCGGCGTGCGCCAAATGGCCGAGGATCGGGTCTATGGACAAATCCACAATCTCAGGAAAAACAATCCGGAAATCAAAATCGCCCTGACCGGCTGCCTGGCCAACCGCCAAGACGTGCGCAGGAGATTGAAAAACAAAGTCGATTTGTTTTTTCCGATCAACGATTTCAAATTGTTTGAAAATTTTGCCATTGGAAATCGTTTTAAAATTGGAAATCCCGAATTGAAAATTGCAACACAAAAAAATACCGCGATAACCCAGGAAAATGCCGCTTATTTATCCATACGGCCCAAATTTACCAATCCATATCAGGCTTTTGTGCCGATTATGACCGGCTGTAACAATTTCTGCTCCTACTGCGTCGTCCCCTATGCCCGCGGACAGGAAGTTTCGCGGCCGAAGGAAGAGATAATTTCCGAAGTTAAAGACTTGATAAAGAATAGCTATAAAGAAATCATTTTGCTGGGACAAAATGTCAATTCGTATTCGGACGGCAAAATCAATTTTTCAAAACTGCTGAAAAAAATCGATACTATCCCGGGAAAATTTTGGATCCGCTTCGTCAGTAACCACCCGAAAGACGTGACGGAAGAAATGATCAGAACCGTAGCGAAATGCAAAAAGGTTTGCGAGTCTTTCCATTTGCCCATCCAAGCCGGCAATGATGAAGTTTTGCGCCGGATGAACCGCAAATATACCGCCAAGGAATATCTGGCGCTGGTCAAAAAAATACGCTCGGCTTTCCGGAAAAACAAACCGGGCGTGCCGTTCGCCATCACTTCCGACATCATCGTCGGCTTTCCCGGAGAAACCAAGAAGCAATTTTTGGATTCGGCGGAAATTATGGAAAAAGCCGGCTACGATATGGTCTTCTTCGGCCAGTTTTCCCCCCGCCCCGGCACCGCGGCCTGGACGATGAAAGACAATGTTTCCAAACCGGAAAAGGAGCGGCGTGAACGGTTCCTCAATGAAATCCTGAAAAAAACCGCTTTGCGAAATAGCGGCAAATTCCTCAACACCACCGTCGAAGTCTTAATCGAAAAAGAAGAGTTTCCTAGAGCTAAGCTCTTGGAATCCAAGAGCTTAGCTCTAGGCGGCCAGCATGTTTATTTCGGCAAGACCCGCACTCTGAAAAATGTGAAAATAATCTCCGCTAAAAAAGATCTGGTCGGAAAATTCGTGAAAGTGAAAATAACCCAAGCCAACATATGGAATCTCGAGGGAAAATCATAGCCATTCTCGGTCCGACCTCCGCCGGAAAATCGGCGGTAGCGGTCCGACTGGCTAAAAAATTCGATGGCGAAGTCGTATCGGTGGATTCCCGGCAGATTTATCGCGGAATGGACGTGGGCACCGGTAAAATCACGCTTGCAGAGCAAGCCGGCATCAAGCACTGGATGTTGGATATCGCCAGCCCCAGGACCAATTTCAGCGCGGCGCAGTTCAAGAAAAAAGCCGACAGAGCTATCACGGATATTTTGAAGCGCGGAAAATTGCCGATCCTGTGCGGCGGCACCGGCTTTTGGATAAAATCAATCGTTGACAACATCACCTATCCGGAAGTCAAGCCGGATTTGGTGTTGCGTAACGATTTAAACAACGAGAGCGCCGCTGAATTGTTCGGACGGTTGCAAAAACTCGATCCGCAACGCGCGAAAAACATCGACGCGAAAAACAAAGTCCGGCTCATCCGCGCCATTGAAATCTGCAAAACCCTCGGCCGAGTACCGGCCGAAAAATCCTCTCCGCGATATGAAACTTTGCAAATCGGCCTGGCCGCGCCGAAAGACGAATTACATGCCAAAATAAAAAAACGCCTCGGCCGGCGATGGCGGGACGGAATGGTTGAAGAAGTGAAAAGGCTCCACCAACAGGGATTAAGCTGGAAAAAAATCCAAAGTTTCGGCTTGGGTTATTTTTGGATACCCGAATATCTGCGGGAAAAAATCTCCCTGGAAGAGCTGTACGAAAAAGTTTACCTAGCTGAGAAAGATTACGCCAAGCGCCAGATGACTTGGTTTAAAAAAGATATCCGGATCATATGGCTGGAAAAATACCGGGATGTCAAAAAAACAGCCGCTGATTTCTTGAAAAGCGACGCTCGCTGAACAATAGGTCGTTTATTGATCCAGTCTCAATCCTCCATTCCTTCATCCGCGATATGGTTCCGCAAAAGAAGCAACTGATTGAAAAGCGCGTTGAAAGCGGAACGGATTTCAGTGTCCTTATTTATCTCATCCAGGCTCAATGATTGCATAAACTCCAATACTTCCTTGCTCAACCCAGCGAATTCGATACTCAGGATAGAAAATTTCATATGGCCCAGGGAACGTTCATCCGCCCTGGTCCGCTCTTCAAGCGCGGCTATGCGCCGGGAAAAAATATCCATCTCCACAAGCGCCTTCTCCACCATTGCTCGATCCTCTGCCGACTTGGTTTTTTCCACCTCGGATATGTCATAAACCGGCGGCTCCCCCTTCGCGCCCGGATCAAACGGTTTGAATTTTTTATATTCCGTCACTTCCGCGGTTTTTTCCACCCCGTCGACGACATAAGATGTTTCGACCGGTTTTTTCCTTCTTCCAGCCCTATCGACCGCTCCATCAAGGCGGCCTTTGCGGATTCTCGCCAGCAAGTCACTTGTCTCAACGCCCGGACCAAACGGATCAGGCGCCGATTCTGATGACGACTGCCTTTCATAATCGCTTAGGGGATAAATAAAATTCCTCCTGCTATCCAGCATATGTTTTTTATTTTTTCATATATTACATCCGCCTTCCGCCTGCGCGGCGGAAGTCCGGATCGTCAAGCCAATTTTTCCTTCAATAAATCCATCACTGCCTTGGGATTAGCTTTGCCTTTCGAGGCCGCCATCACCTGGCCCATCAGGAACTGCAGCGCGTTCTGTTTGCCGGCTTTGAAGTCTTCAATCGATTTTTGGTTCCTGCCCAACACTTCATCCACTATGCCTCCCAGCTCCGAAGCGTCGTCCATTTGCGCCAAGTTTTTTTCTTCGATGATCTGCGACGGATCCCCGCCAGTCGCGTACATCTCTTCCAAGACGATCTGTCCGGCGCTGGAATTTATCTTGCCGTCCGCCAAAAATCCCACCAGCTCGGCGTAATTTTCCGGGCTTATTTTCACTTCGCGGATAGTCTGGGAATTTTTCACCAAATGTTTCTGCAATTCACTGACCATATAATTCGCGGCTAATTTGACCAGCTTTTCCTCCTCTGATTTTATCTCTCCGCTTTGTCTTTTTTCTTTCAATTCGGAAACGGTTTGTTCAAAATATTCCGCCAAATCCTTATCGCCCGTGACCACATTCACGTTTTCCAAAGACAAATTATATTCCTCTACAAACCTCCTGGATTTGGCATCCGGCAACTCAGGCAGGTGCCGGCGCAAATCTTCGACGTATTCTTCCGTGAATTTCATCGGCGGGATGTCCGGTTCGGGAAAATAGCGGTAATCATGGGCGGATTCTTTTTTTCTCTGGGCGACAGTCACGCCGCGCGCTTCGTCCCAGCCCCGTGTTTCTTGGACGACTTTTTCACCCTTTTCCAAAATTTCCGTCTGACGGGAAATCTCATAATCAACCGCTCTTTCCACGGTCCGGAAAGAATTCAAATTCTTGATTTCCGATTTGGTGCCGCTCAATTTTTCTTCGCCTTCTTTATGCAGGGAAATGTTGACTTCGCACCGCATATGCCCTTTCTCCATATCCGCTTCGGAAATCTCCAGATAACGGAAAATCTGCTGCAATTTCTGGCAGAACAAGCGCGCTTCTTTGCCGCTTTCAATGTCCGGTTCCGTCACCAATTCCATCAAGGGTACGCCGGCCCGGTTGAAATCGACTAAGGAATAGTCGACGCCTTTCGGATGGATCAATTTGCCGGTATCCTCTTCCATATGGATCCGGGTTATCCCGACAGTTTTCCCATCGATTTCGATGCGTCCATGCTCACATAACGGCTGGTCGTATTGCGAAATCTGATAGCCCTTGGGAATATCCGGATAAAAATAGTTCTTGCGATCGAATTTGGAATTTTCCGCGATCCGGCAGTTCAGCGCCAGACCGGCCATTTGCACGAATCTGATCGCCTGCTCCGAAGCCACCGGCAAAGTCCCCGGCTGGGCCGTGCACACCGGACAAATGTTCACGTTCGGCTCGGTTTCCAAGCCCAAACCGTTTTTGCAGCCGCAAAACATCTTTGATTTTGTCTTCAGCTCGACATGGATTTCCATTCCGATGACGGGAATATATCTATTCATAACCTCTAGTTTATTGATTTATAAAATAGTCCGTGTAAAAAAATAATTCTTGTTTTTTATTATCGCGCTCAAATTTCAAATTATAAATTTAAAATTTCAAAAAAATCCAATGTTCGAATATTTAAATTCCCGTGCTGCCGAATCCGCCAGCGCCTCTTTCCGTCTCATCCAATCCGGCCGCTTCGATAATTTCCGGACTTTCCACTTTCTGGATGAGCATTTGCGCGATCTTATCCCCTTTTTTTACAACGTATGCCTCTTGCGATAAATTGATGAGGCCCACTTTAACTTCGCCGCGATATCCGCTATCGATGACGCCGCCCAATATTTTTATCCCGCTTTTAATGGCGATGCCGCTTTTGTCCCAAATCAAGCCGACATATCCATCCGGGATCTGCATCGCGATTCCGGTCCGGCAAGCCGCCTTTTCCATCGGCCGCAATTCCAAATCTTCCAGGGAAAAAAAATCCATACCGGCATCGCCCGCAAGGGCGTACTGGGGGATTTTCGCATCGGCTTCCAACTTTTTGATCAATATTTTCATTTTACAATTTTTTCCACTTTATTCCAAATCATATCGTTGATTTCCCCGATAGGCATCAGCTCTCCGTTTTTTACGCAATTTATCCTTTGCCAGTTGTTATTTTTGCGTATCAGTTTGATCGCACTGGCCCGGGCGTCCTGCAAATGTGCGATGTCGTTTTCCGCCGCGTCTTTCCGGCCTTTCAGATATCTTTTTTTGTAACCGCCTTCTTCGCCTATCAAAAGTTTTTGCGTGATTTCCACCGGCACGTCCAGATAGATGACTGCGTCCGGCTTGGGAATGGCGAAAATTCCAAACTCCATTTTTTCCAACCATTTCAGAAAATCCTTCCGGTCTTTTTCATTTTTTATTTTTCCGCCCTGATGGATCTGATTGGAACTAACATACCGGTCCGCAATGACGATGTTACCTTCCGCCAGCCATTTTTGAATTTCTTTGCTCGATTCAAAGCGATCCGCCGCATATAGTACCGAAGCGATGCGCGGGTTGAGCGCCAGAAAATCGCCATATCCGCCCGCCAGGCATTCGCCGATGAACTTCCCGAAAAAATTCTTATAGTACCGCGGAAAGTCGATCGTCTTGACCTTGAATTTGTTTTTTCTCAATTTCGAAACCAGCAATTTCGCCTGGGTCGCCTTGCCGCTTCCGTCGGTTCCGTCGATGACGATGAATTTGCCTTCGCGCATCCTATTACCTGGTTAATTCCAAAAACTTCAATTTATATTTCCCGTCATCGACCGCCTTTTCACTCACGACGTTCTTGAATTCCGAATAATCCGGGAAAAAAGTGTCGGCATCTTCCGGAGCGTCTTCCACAACCGTCAAATAAAGCTTATCGGCCATCGGCAAAGAAAGCTTATAGATTATGCCGCCTCCGATAACAAAAACTTCTTCTTCCCTGTTTTTATATTCTTGTAAAACTTCATCTAGATCAAATCGCACTTCGCATCCCGGAGCCTGTAGCTCCTTATTGAGCGTGACGACAATATTTTTCCGGTTCGGCAATGGACGGCCGATTGATTGATAGGTCTTCTCACCCATAATCACCGTATGGCCAGAAGTCACGGCCTTGAAATGGGCCATATCCTCCGGAATATCCCAAAGCAACCGGTTATCGCGCCCGATGGCGTTATTTTTTCCGACTGCTACGATAATTGAAATCATATATCCGCGCCTAAGCTGATTATCCCCTTTTAGCCATAATATCACATAAAAAGACCGTCGACAAGCGGGTTTTCCAGATCCGCACTTATTGCAAAATGCCATAATTCAGGTATAATTCAAATATTGATGATTAAGCAATCTAATTAAAGAAAAGTCTATGGATATCCGGATATCAAGCCTGTTGGGAAGCGGAAGACTTGTCCCCACAAAAGATATAGGCGAAATCTCAGAGCTTCTTAAAAAAAATAATTATAAAGTCGTATTGACGCAGGGGGTGTGGGATCTCATCCACGAAGGGCACGCCCAATATCTTCAAAAAGCCAAAGAATTCGGCGACGTGCTGATCGTAGCTGTCGATACCGATGAAGTCGTGAAGCATCGCAAGGGTCCCAATCGCCCGATAGTTCCGGAAAAGGAACGGGTCAAGATGATCTCCCACTTGAAACATGTCGATCTGATCGTCATGAAAGAATCCAAAACGGATCATGGCAAGCTGATCAGGGATATCCGACCCGATATTTTTGTCATATCGGAGTCCACGCAATCCAATGTGAAAGGCAAAAGTTTTCTCCAGGAAATCATGGAAGAACACACCCCGTACTGCAAAAAAATCGTCAACCTGGAACCGCAGTCTACGACATCCACCACGGCACGGATCAGGCTACTGACCATCCAAGGAGCTGAGGATCTTGCGAAAGAATTGCAAAAATCGATAGAAAATTTCTTGTACAACAGGAAATAACATGCTCCTGCATAACGAAAATGTCTGAAAAAAAAATCTTAATCGCTTTGGTCCCGGTCATCCACATCAAATATCTGGAATTATTCAAAAAATATCCGGATCATCTTTATATTTTGGATGACACCATTCTGGAAAAATGGGACAAATTTGAAAACTTAAAAAGGGACTTGCGATCCATCGATCAAAAGACCATCTGTGATTTCATTCAAAAATCAAATATCTTAAAAAAAGTCGGATTGTTAACGTTAGAAAATTTGGCGGCCCTGGAAGAAGAAAAAGCCTCCATCGTCATGCCGGACGAAGACGTGTCCCGTTGGTTCGCGGAAAAATTCCTTTCCGATAGGAAAGTGGAATTTGAAAGCGTTTTTTTAAGATGGAACAGGCCGGTATCGACCCAGGAATTGGAGGTTTCCGCTGACAGGATAATCACATCTGAAAAAGCCCACCAAGAACTTATAGGCAAGGCTGACGCCCTGAAAGAAAGGAGCGCCAATTGGTGGAGGCAGATCGGCGCCCTAGTTACGGACGCGAAAGGCTCGGTGATACTTTCGGCGTTCAATCGCCATGTCCCCACCCAGGAAAATATGGCTGTCTACGGAGACCTCCGGATGTGTTTTGACGCCGGCGAAAACCACCACCTCTCGAATTCCATCCACGCGGAAGCCTCCCTGATCGGGAAAGCCGCCCGGGACGGGATCAGCCTGGACGGTACCAACCTATACGTCACCACCTTCCCCTGCCCGACTTGCGCCAAACTGGTGGCGGAAGCTGGCATTAAAAAAGTTTATTACCAAAACGGCTATTCCCTTTCCGATGCCGAAGATATCCTCAAAAATGCCGGGGTGGAAATTATTTTAGTTAAATAAAATAAGCTGAGTTAATAACAAAAAAACTATCCGACATAGCCGGATGTTTTTATTATTAAGCCAACTTGACTCCGAATGACCTTTTTGCTATCATACCTACCTAAAATAAAAAAACTTTAGTTCCTATAAAACTGAAAAAAAACAGGGGGAGTAAACATTGAAAACTATCACTGAAATCATAAATGAGTTTTCTGGAAAATTGCCGAAATTTCCCGATGGTCGGATTGATTATTCAACCTCGGCCAGCGCACCGGTCATAATCATCTTCGTCAAGGTGGGCGAAGAATTATTACTTTTGAGACGGAGCAGGAAGGTATCCAACTATCAAGGTAAATGGAGTGCAAGCGCCGGCTTTCTGGATGATGAAGGACCCATCCAAGAAAAAGTCATGGATGAACTCATCGCTGAACTAGGAGTTGCCAAGGAGCAATTGCAAAAACTGATCACGGAAATTAAAATTCGTGAGTATTATGAATTCAAGGATGAGAAAACCGGCAAGACCTGGCTCAAAACGCCAGTGTTGGTTGAGTTGAGGGAAAAGCCAGTGGTAAATCTCGACTGGGAGCATGACGACTATTGCTGGGTTCGGAGTGAAGAACTGGCTAATTTCGACACCGTCATTGATCTAGCGCATACTCTCGAATGCGCTTTGAACTAAAGAATATTTGAAAAGGACGGATAAGCTGAAACAGCTTGCCCGTCCTTTTGTCTTTGCCATGCCGATATAGAATTGTAATTTTAGCCGACCCTCGTGATGACCGGCTCTTCTCCGGCGGAAACGACCAGCTGGGCATGCAGGTGGTTGACAGTCGCCCCCGTCATTCCAGTGCTGTCCGAACGCATCAAAAAAGTGCTGTGGGTTATTTTAAGTTTTTGTTTGGTTTTTTTAATGATATTCCACAAATCCAAAATCTCCTCCTCCGTCATTTCCTCAGGTAGCAAAATATGGCGCTTAATTACGAGGATCAGGTGTTCTTTCGTGTGATCATACGGCCAGGCATTCCTAGTTGCTATCCAGAAACCAGTTTCTACCAAAGTAGGATTCGGATGATAAGCCGGCTTTTCTTTATCAACGAAATCGTGGCAAAAAGGACACACTCCGTCAGAAATAATTTTTTTCATCACCGCGATCTGCTCATCCTTGCGAGCATTTTTTAAATCTAATCCGCTTTTATTCATACGACTAATATTTGCAAATTATGCGACTTATACCGGGGTTGGAATTTTAAACCAAGGTTTCGGCTCATAATCTTCGAGTATGAAATCTTCTTTACGAAAATCCTGAAGCCTCGTCACCTCCCTGTTTGGCTTCAATGTCACAGTTGGAAAAGGCCTTGGCTAAATGGCCAAAATTTTATCCACCGATTCAGCTTGGACATCATAATAGTGCGGATTGGATAGGAAATGGGTATACTTAGTGAATTTATAGCCCAACAAATGCGCCACCATCAAACCGAGAGCGGACCATTCGATCAAATTGAATTGCAAACCGACCGGGACATCCGCCGATCGCTGGGTGTGCGTCATTTCCAATTCTTTTTGCTCATCAAAAAGCACGAAATGGATGAAATTGCCATGGCAAGGAGCGACGACTACTTTGCGCTTGAAACCCTGTTCTTCATCCCCCATCGATAGAGGCGGATTCCAGGTGGTCAAGACATGCGTCCTTAGAAAGGGAGCCTTTTCCATTTGCCTCTGGACGGCGCTGATTTGATCGAATTCTCCTTTTGCAGACTGGAAATGCCCCAAAGAAGCCCCATAAGATCCATCGCCCAAATCGCCTTCCGGCAACCCGAATATCGCGCATTTTTCCTTTGTAACCCAATCCCTCCAAAAAACTTCCGGGCAACCATATTCCTTCAGGCCGCTCAATGTGCTTTGTCCATTCAAGAATGCTACTAATTCGCCTATCGATCCATAAAATGATTTACTCAAATCGCGTTCCGTCAAAACAGGAAAGCCATTATTCATTTCAAACTGCAACATAGCACCAGTTATTTCTTTTGAATTCTGATGACCGGAACCGGCGTTTTCATTAAGCCTGGCGTGGATAGGCACTTTGTCTTTGCCGGTCGTTTTGATTTTTTTGAGCAATTCTTGGTATTGGAAATCGGGAACCCTCTCGCCGAATGGAAGATAATCGATGCCACCTTCCTTTTTGCTTTTAACCTCCTCATTTATCATATTTTTATGCCCCCGGTTTTTACTTGTTTATGGTTATTCCATCATACTATTTTTAGCTCCACAGGTCAAAAAGTCCCGCTTCAGCGGGACTCCCTGTTTATTGCCTGATTTTTTCCATGATCTTGTCTGTTTCTTCCAGCAAATATTCCAACGTTTGTTCGTTTCTGACGGTGAAATCCGCCTTGGCTCCGATTTCCGGGATGATCGCTTCGGTTTCGAATTTTTCCAATTCCTGGAATTTTTCAAAACTGCTGTTATCATCCGTTTTTTCCATCCGGTTCGTCGTCCGCTCCCAGCGCAGTTTCTGGTCAGCCGTGACATAGATGATCTGGTTGCGCGGAAAGCTCCTGATAAAATCGTAGTTCTCCCAAAACCTGATGCCGTTCAAGATGATGATCTTGTCATCCGCCGCCATCCTTTTTTCCAGCGCTTTGGCGAAAATATCCTGGCCGAACCTTTCGCGGACGATGTGTGACAGCCATTGCAGATCTTCCCTGGAAACTTCCGAAACGAAATTCCGCAAAGCATCGAACAGTGGATCGGAAAACCGGATTTCCTTGGCGCCATAGCGGTCTTTCAGATGTTTGGCCACCGTGTCCTTGCCGGACCCCGGCTCGCCCACCAAACCGATAATTATTTGTCCTGGTTTTTCCATTTTCTAAGAATTTATCCAATTAACCTTGCCAAATAATCCTATCAAAAATCCCCGGTTCGGTCAATATAAAAACCGCCCCGCCAAAGGCGGAAAGTTATTCTAAAAAATCAATCGGCATAACATTCCCGCTAAACTCCTTCTTGTCCAACAATTGTTTATTCTCGACATCCAATAGCAAAAAAATAGACTTCCATTCCCGTTCTTCGCCCGCCTGGCGATGCGAGTTGCCAAAGATGGCCAGATAACGCCCGTCCAGCCAAGAGATATCGGACCAATCATCATAATCCTTGGGCAAGGAGCCCACTTCCCTTCTTTCTTTGGTTTCCACATCGATCGCCAAAAGATCAGAGGAGCCTTTTTTCGTTTCACTTATAAAAAAAACCAGCCTGCCGCCCGGTGAGAAAAACGGGGCGGCCTTGATGCCATCTCTATCCAACGCAGAAAACCCGCTGCCATCGATATTCGAAACGGCCAAAACGCTGCCAGGCGTTTCTATTAATCCATCCTTGAAAGTCAAAGCGACCTTTTTGCCATCCGTGGAAATCGCCGCTTTCTGGAAAGCGCCATTTCGTCTTCCGATTTTTCCGCCCAAGTCAAACGAGGTTTCCGGTTTTTCCGCCGCTATGATAAAAATTCCCGATCGCCCTCCTTCTCCGGACTCCGGATCGATGATCAAATCGGCATCAGGCGCCCAGCGCGCCTCCAGCCCAGCCAGCGCGCCGCCGTCCGGACCCCCGACCGGAACGAATCCGCCAGCCGATTTGGTGTCGATCACGCACAACCGGCGGGATTCGGCATAAACCTGCACGAAACTCAAAAACCGGCTGTCAAAAGACCACTGGGGCTTCACCAAGCCGAACGCATAAATATTTTTTTCCAAGGCTTGCTCCGAAGCGACGCCTGGCGGCGCCGGCAATTTTTCCTTTCCGACCAGCAATCTGTTTTCTTTGCTTGCCAAACCATACAGATGCAATCCATCGCTTGCCGCATAGGCTAGCGTTTTTTTATCCGGCGACAAAGCGACAGCCGCGGCTGGCGCATCCGCCCCATCATCCAAACTCCGATCAAATTCCAAAATCACCTCCCGATAGTCTTTTTTAATATCTTCACGACTGACAACCATATGATCCCCTTGCCCGGAAACCACCAGAAGCATCCCATTATGAGCATCGCTATCCCCATTGGCGATATAATCCAGGTCCCAAATATTATTCTCCGGACCCTGGACTGCCACCTGGTTGTTTTGTCCGGCCATCGCCTTGGCGTCGCCGATTTTTCCAAAGCCGCTCCCTTGCCACCGATAAAAACCCAGGGTTGCCATAATAACAAACGCTGCCAAGACTGACACGGCGACCAGCTCCCTGCGTACCTTGCGCCGGTTGTAGCGGAAACTCAACCCTTGCCTAATTTCAATCCTTTTGTGCTTGATCATATCCCATTCAGCACTCACTTTTTCTTCGATGGCCTGACCAAACGAATGCGCATCAAAATTTTTTTCCATAATTTGTTTTTTTTAAGGCCGGTGTGCTAATCGGCAATCCAGACAAAAAATCACGCCATCAAATCCGCATATCCACATAATACCATAAAGAACGGCTCTTTAAAACCGAAAAAAGACGCGCTTGGCGTCTTTTTTCGGTTAACAACCCTGAATCAGGAATCCTACAGGCTGATTTTCATTCCCCGTCCCATCGTCGAACAAACGGTGATATTCGACATTAACTTCCCTTTGAAAGCGGCCGGCTTCACTTTTTCCACCGCTTCTATGAAAGCTTTGATATTTTCAATAAGTTTCGCGTCTTCAAACGAAAGTTTCCCGACCGACTGGTGGATATTGGCGGAGTCGTCATTCTTAAAAGCGGCTCGTCCTTTTTTCAACGCTTCCACAGCCTCCTTGATTTTGACAGTCACCGTTTCGGTCTTCGGATTAGGCATCAAGCCCTTAGGCCCGAGCACCTTGGCCACCTTGGCCAATTTCGGCATCATTTCCGGAGTCGCGACCAGAACATCGAAGTCGATTTTCTTAGCGAATGTCTCGATCATTTCTTCCCCGCCGACGATATCGGCGCCCGCCGCTTTGGCCTCATCCGCGCTGGTTGAAGTTATGACCGCCACGCGCTTGGTTTTTCCAGTCCCATGCGGGAGCACGACTGTCCCACGCACCTGCTGGTCTCCTTTTTTCGTATCAACATTGGTCTTGATGTGCACTTCGACTGATTCATCGAATTTGGCGATTTTATTTTCCTTCATCAGCTTTACCGCTTCCTCCAAAGAATAAACCTTATCTTTGGCGATTTTTTCCGCCGCTGCCCTGTATTTTTTCCCGTGTTTCATATAATTTGCGTGGTCCAAGCGATGCATACCGCAACCTGACGCATCTCCCACAAAATTTAATTTGATTAAATAACTTTGGATTAAATTTTATAATTTTTAATTTTGTAATTTTTAAATAATGCTTTAATTTTTAATGTTTAAACATTTAGAAATTAAGATTTATTTATAAAATTAAAAATTGGAAATTAAAAATTAATTTTCTATTTTAATTCCCATCGATCTTGCCGTTCCGGCGATGATTTTCATCGCGGCTTCCGTGTCATTCGCATTAAGATCCGGCAATTTCTTTTCCGCAATCTCGCGCAATTTCGCTTCGCTTATTTTTCCAACTTTATCTTTTAGCGGATTTCCAGCACCCTTCTCAATGCCGGCCGCTTTCCGCAACAAATCGGAAGCAGGAGGGGTTTTCAAAACAAAACTGAATGTCCGATCTTCAAAGACGGTTATTTCAGCCGGGATGATATCTCCCATCTGCGCCTTAGTCGCTTCATTGAATTTAGTGCAGAATTCCTGGATATTCAGGCCATGCTGGCCCAGAGCCGGACCGACCGGAGGCGCCGGGTTAGCCTTTCCGGCTCCGAATTGCAATTAGATAACGGATTTAATTTTCTTCGCCATATTGTTAGTTCTTAGTTTTTTAATAGCATTCGGAATTACACACTAAGAAGCCTGTATATAATCCCGGGGAGATTTTTAAATTATAATTTGCGTATTTGCAGGAAATCCAATTCGACCGGGGTTTCTCTTCCGAAAATCGAGACCAACACTTTGACCCGGCCCTTGGCCTCGTCCACTTCGTCCACCTTCGCATCGAAGTCCTTGAACGGACCATCCACAACCTTGATGGAATCTCCGACTTTGACATCAATCTTGTATTTCGGTTCAGCGACGCCCATCCGCTTTTTCAACATTTCGATTTCTGCCGGATCAACCGGAGTCGGCGTCGTACCCAGGCCGATAAAGCCGGTAACGTTCGGGGTGTTGCGGACGACATACCAAGATGCGTCCGTTACGATCATATCCACCAGGACATAGCCGGGGTAAATCTTTTCTTCTACGACTGTCCTTTTGCCGGCCTTGATCTTGATTTTCTTCTCAATGGGAACCATCGCGTCGAAAATCAGATCCTGCATATCCATCGATTCGATCCTTTGTTTCAAGTTCCGAGCGACATTATCCTCATAGCCGCTGTAGGTGTGGATAACATACCAGGCCCGCCCGTGATGTTGGGTTTGTTTTGCCATACTATTTTATGATAAATGTTTTTAATAAATAACTGAACACATAATCCAGACTTCCCAAAAAAACCGCTCCGGCAACGCTGATGCCGATGACCAAAATCGTGTAATTTATGGTTTGCCGCCGATTCGGCCAATTGACCTTCATCAGCTCCGCCCGCGCTTCCCGTAAGAATGTGGTTATTTTATTTGCCATATTTGTCTTGAGCGAAGCGAGAAGCTGCAATCCGGAGCATCCCGTAGGAATTCGCTTTTAAAAAATTTATATTATTTGACCCTATTAGAATCTCGTGTTGGGACATTTTTTCCCTTTATCTAAGCCTTTTTTTCAAAAGCGTTTTTAAGCTTTTTTAAAAAGCCCTCTGAGGCTTTTCTATGGGTTAATATTACCTTAGCCCTGGCCGTTTGTCAACCCGCCCATCACCAGGCGGAAAACCGCGGCGATCATCCCGGGCCAGAAAAGCCGGGGTATGGACAAGATTTTTCTTTGATGTATAATAAATCCTAGTTGCTGATATAGTTTCATATGGGCCCTTAGCTCAGTTGGCTAGAGCGCCTCGTTTGCACCGAGGAGGCCGGGAGTTCGAATCCCCCAGGGTCCACTTGAATTAAACCCAAAATCCAAAACATCAAATTCCCTGCCTACCGGCAGGCAGGCACATAAATCACAATGAACAAAATCCAAAAATTTTGAATTTTGAAAATTAGGATTTTGAATTTATTTGTGATTTGTAATTTTGGATTTAAAATTCTAGATATAAGGGCTTATAGCTCAGTTGGTTAGAGCGCGTCACTGATAATGACGAGGTCTCAAGTTCGAATCTTGATAAGCCCACAAATGGAAAACACTCCTTCGCGGGATTGTTTTTTTGTCTGGCTATTTTTTCCGGAAAACCAAAAACAAACAACCTAAAATGAAAGTGACCAAGGCCAGCGTTTGCATTCCCAAGACATCCCGATCTTGCGCGATATCCGCCAAGACCAATCCGATGCCAGCGACGATAAAGAGCATCCCGCCGACCCGGGCGTCCCGCCAAGCCACGTAGGACATCAAAAGATATGCGCTGCCCGGCATCAAGGCGGGAAAAAAATGGCTCCACTGGAAATTTTCCGAAAAAATCTCGCCGACAAACAGGAAAAGCAAAAGCGCCAAAGCGGCCGAAAGCCACCTGGGAATCCAAATCAGCCCGGGATTTTTCTTGGCCGGCGCTTGTTCCATCTTCTTTTTTTTAGCGGTTTTTTTTATCTTTCCCATAGGTTTCATTCCAGTTAAAAAACATGCTTCGGAATCACGACACATCGTATTCCACCGTTGAAACGCGACTATCCTCCCCATAAAATTGCGCCATCAATTTCTTGATATCCTCATTGCCGGAGGTGGTATAAAAATCTATTAAAAATCGATTTTCCAACCTTACGCGGATCTCACTGTGCCTATCCATATAGTCCGACAGTTTTGCGGCGACTATGCCGCCTTGCCCCACCACCTTTACGTTTTTCGGCAAAGCCCGCTCTATTTGCCCGGCAATCAAAGCATAATGGGTACAGCCTAAAATCACAGTATCGATCAGTCCGTCCCTATCCAGCAATCCACCCACGACGCTTTTGATTTCCGCGGCCAGTATTTTTTGATCCTTGCCCCGCTCGATCAGATTGACCAGCATTCCGCCGGATTGGCAAATTGTCCGTATATCCGGATTATGTTTTTCCATTTCCACCTCGAAAACCCCCGATGCTACGGTCGCCTCCGTCGCAAGCACGCCTATATGGCCGGATCGGCTGAAATTTTCCATACTCTCGACAGTCGGGATAATGATGCCCAACACCCGTTTGTCCGGATATTCCAGCGGCAAGATTTCCCGCTGGATTCTGCGCAAAGCGTTAGCAGAAGCAGTGTTGCAAGCCAATATCACGATTTCAGCCCCGTTAGCAAAAAGCCATTCCACACCAGCCAAGGTGTGCTTGAATATCTCTTCCTGCGATTTGTCACCGTACGGCGCCCGCAAATTATCACCCAGGTACAGATATCCGTATTCCGGCATACGCTTGGTTATTTCCCTTAAAACAGCCAAGCCGCCGAGGCCGGAATCAAAAACACCGATTTTTCCAGCTGGTTTTATCATCCTGATTTTTCTCAATCATCTTAAATTCCGCACTGACTCTTTGAACTTATCACCCCGGTCGAATTCATTCTTAAAAAGTCCAAAGCTGGCTGAACCGGGAGAAAGCAAAACCACTTCCCCGGAAACAGCCAATTTACGCGCTTCGGATACCGCCTCTTCCATTGAATCGACGATAACAAAATCTTGCCTATAACCGTTATTCCTCATCGCAATGATTATCTTGTCCGTCGCCGCGCCTTTCAGAAGAACCACGGCTTTTGTTTTTTCACAAATTTCTTTGGCCAAATTTGCCATATCCAAATTTTTATCCGATCCGCCAGCGATCAGGATTATTTTTTCCGAAAAAGAATTGATGCCGGCAATTGCTCCCTCAGGTGAAGTGGCGGCCGTATCGTCATAGTAACTGACTCCGTCAATTTCGCGCACGAATTCCAAGCGATACGGCAAGCCCGCGAATCCGCTAATGGCTTTTTTGATGGATTCCGCATCGATTCCCATCCAGCGGGAAGCCGCGACAGCCGCCAAGATATTGGATAGGTTATGACTCCCTTTCAAATCTATGCCAGATATTTCCAACACGGGGAAAGCGTCGCTGTCTTCCTTTCCGTCATTTATGAAAATATGCCCGCAATCGATAAAAACCGAAGGTCCTTTTAATTTTTCACGGACGGAAACCATAACGGTCCCTGCCGCCGTTTCTTTCCCGAAGCCGCGGACCACGCTATCGTCATAATTCAAAACGCAGGCATCATTTTCCGATTGGTTCAAAAAAATATTTTTCTTATCCGCGACGTACCCGTCCATTGATTCATAGTAATTCAGATGATCCGGGTATATATTCGTAATAACGGCGATTTGCGGACTCAACTTATGCCGGCCCAGCGCGCTTAAGCGCCAACTGGATAATTCGAAAACTATGATGCTATCGTCTTCCAGCTCATTCAATTTATCCAATACCGAGACTCGCCCGATGCCGACTTTGACCGGTTTCTTGCCGGCGGTTTTTAAGATTTCATAAATCAAACTGGCCGTCGTAGTCTTTCCCCGCGTACCCGTCACGCCGATTATCGGATTCTTGCACAATTTGAAAAACAAGCTGGAATCCATTTCCACTGGGACATTTTTTTCCAAAGCCGCCGAAACATAACCGTTATCCCAGCGAACGCTGGGATTTTTAATGACCATATCCGCTTCCGTAAAATCTTCCAGCCTGTGCCGGCCAAGGACGAATTCGATATTTTTCAAATCTTCCAATTCCGCCAAGGAAGGCCCCAACTCTTCCTCCGGCTTGAGATCGGTCATAACCACCTTCGCGCCGGCCGACGACAAAAAACGCGCGATTCCCACGCCGCCGCCGTTTAAACCCAATCCCATCACCGTTATCCGCTTATCTTTAAAGTCTTCAACCAGCATATTGGATATTATCCGTTTTAAAATTTACTTCCTGATCACCTCGCCGGATCTGTTACCCGTATATTCCCCGTCCTGCAACGCGATCCGCCCATTCACCAAAACCAAATCGATGCCTTTGTTGTATTGGTATGGATTTTCCGGCGTGGCCAGATCCCGAATTTCATCCCGGTTTACGATCGTGACATCGGCGAAATACCCCTCCTTCAATTCACCGCGCTTTTTGATGCCGAATTTCCGCGCCGGCAATGAAGTCATTTTCGCGATCGCCTCTTCCCAGCGCAAAAGCCTTTTACCCAAGACATATTTGGCCAGGACCCGCGGAAAAGTCCCGAAACTTCGCGGATGCACCACCTCGCCCGTCTGGCCATGCGTATCGCGATAACCGGAACCATTGGTCGAAATGATCGAGGCCGGATGGGCAATCGCTTTTTCGATGTTTTCACCGCTCAAAATATCCATCGAAATGATGACCTGGCCGTCCGAAGCGATCAAGATATCCACTATGGCATCCTCTATCGATTTTTCTTGGGAGACAGCGATTTCCGCGATTTTCCGCCGGGCCAGCGTCTTGTTCAATGGGGAACTGGCTATCTCCACCTTGGAATAGTCGACTGCGGATGTTTTCATTTCCGCCACAACCTTAGCACGGGTGGCTGGATTTTTCAAGCGGTTGAGCATCATTTTCTTACCTCCGTCAGTCGCCCAATCCGGTAGCAACGTATACAGGACCGAACCGGTGTTCGTATAGGGGAAGACATCAAAAGTCACGTCAAGCCCGGTTTCCCGGGCCCTGGCAATCATAGCCAACGCGTCTTCCATCAAGTGCCAATTTTTCTTTCCGGCGACTTTCAAATGCGATATATGCAATTTGACCTTGCTCAATCTGGCAATCTCTATGGATTCCTCCACAGAAGCCAGAAAATCAACATTCTCATTGCGCATATGAGTGACATACACTCCATCATATTTTTCAATATTTTCCGCGAAACTAAGCAATTCGTCTTTTGTCGTGCTGCGGGCATGCGTATAAACCAATCCGGACGACATACCTAGGGCGCCTTCTTTTATGGAGCCAGCTAATTTTTTCGCTAGAAAACCAACCTCTTCCATACTCAGACTTCTCATCTCATCGCCCAATATGCTGCGACGCAGGGTCGCCTGACCTACTAGCGTAGCAAAATTAACGGATATTTTTTTTCGCTCAACTACCTCCAAAAATTCCCGCATAGTCAACCAGTCCAAGCTCGTGTTATTGACGCTCAGCCATTTCTGCACGGACACGATCGCTTTCGCCCCCAAAAGCGGAGCTAAAGATGAACCGCAATTGCCGCCCACGATAGTCGTAATTCCCTGCTGCACCAAACTCTCCAAGTCAGGATTGGAAAAAATCTGCCAATACGTATCACTATGGTTGTTCACGTCCACAAAACCCGGACACACCAAACGGTCGACCGCGTCGATCTCAATCACGCCTTTTTCATTCTGCAAATCCCCGATCTTAGCTATCTTATCATCCTTGATGCCGATATCCGCGCGGTACATCGGCGCTCCAGTACCGTCGATCAAGGTGCCGTTTTTTATTATGATGTCGTACATAGAAATTAATTTCAAAATCCAAAACTACAAATCACAAATAAATTCAAAATTGCAATTTTCAAAATTATAAACTTTTTGAATTTTGATTATTGTAATTTATTTGGAATTTGATGCTTTGAATTTTGGATTTTAAAAATTTTGATAACTCACCCGCCATCTACTATAA
>JAUXSI010000025.1 GCA_030679985.1 Candidatus Moraniibacteriota bacterium
GATATGGGTGATGCCGTTCTCTTGGACGACCTTGTTCAGAAAATCCAAATCGACGATATCGCCTTGGACGAATTTGTAATTCGGATCGTTTTCGACATCTTTCAAATTATTCAGGTTGCCGGCATAGGTCAGTTTGTCATAGTTCACAATCCGGTATTCCGGCCTGACCTCCAAAATATAGCGGATAAAATTGGAACCGATAAAGCCCGCGCCGCCGCAGACCAAAATGTTTTTTTGGACCTTTTCTTGTAGTTGCATTCGCGTTTCCTTAGTATTTAGAACCGGACCGGGACCGCCTCTCAGCGCCGCCGGCGCCTGTTTTCAGACAAGGACATTCTAGCATAAATAACGCCGGGGGCACAACCGCAATCGCCAGTCCGATCCAGCCGACAAAAAACCGGCTTCCCTCGGGATGCCGGTTTATTTTTTTATGTTTTCCATTTCCATCTTACCTATATATCCCCTTTCAAAAGCTTATTCAATCGCTCTTTGACTTCTTCCGGCGTCGCTTCCCGCGCCGTGTCGGACGCGGACGCGGACGCAATCATCTCCTCCACCGGTCTGGTCTCTTCCGATCCGGCTGTCGGCGGAACCGGCAAATCCGCTTCCGGGGAAATATTGAAAGTGAATTCCTCTTCCGAAACCGGCAGATTGCTCGGCGCGGCCGCTTTCTTTTCCGCCGTCACAGGTTCTTTTCTGAAGCGCATCAGGGAAGCCTCTTTTTCCACGGCAAAATCAAAAATATCTTTCACTTCGACGGCCGGCTCTTTTTTCTCCGCCCGGGTTTCCGTGAAAGAAACTTTGGGCAATTCGGCCGCCACCGCCTTTTTCATTTCCTGAGATCCGATCGGTTCCGGCCTGCCAGCTTTTCCCAGACCGGTTTCGCCCAGGATCGCAAAAAACACGCTCAACAAAAATCCGATTATGGCACCGGCAACCAGGCTGATGAGCGCCCATAGCCACCCGTCCATTCTTATTACCTCGCTGGAAATCGGTCCGTCGATGATGCGGATGTCCAGATCGGTTTTAATATTATAATAATTGCTCAAAACGACCAGTAGGTCGCTGACGACCAAGCGGTCAAGCGATTCGGCTTCCGTCTGGCTCGCGCCGAACGCGACCAAGCCGATCACCCCGCTTTTCCCGATTCTCTCCGTTTCAATCCGGGAATTCCAAAGCTCTTTCCTTTCAGCCGCCGGCAAATCCGCCGTCACGTCATCCAGAATGTACGGATTTTTTTGCAAAAGTTTATCATAGAAAGATAATGCCAGCGGAATCTCTTGGGCATTGGCAATGATCTGATCGATGTTGCGAACGGCGTTTTCAGTTTTCGGCAAAAACAAGAGCCAGATTTGCGCCCGATAGGCCTTATTCGCGTTCATTGCCACGATAAAAATAATCGCCGCCAGCGCGATGGATATTCCCCAAAAAATCTTCTTCTTTAGCATTTCTTTCAAGTCCATTTTATGTAAAAATAAAAAATAATAGCCGCTTAATTGACTTGGAAGTCTAACAAACATCGGCTTTTTTGTCAAATATCCGCGCGCGGATGGCGGTTTTTGAAAAATTTAAAAGGCGGCGTCCCAAAGAATCTGGAAACACCGCCTCTCGCTTCATTTGCGAGATGCCAAACATCTCGTCAAGGTCGCGATGATGGCGTTTTTCGAGTGGTTTATCCAAAACAGGACTACACAGAAACAAACCGCCACTAATCCCAAAATAAGCCAGAACCGGCTTATGGATGCCGCTCCTTCCCATTTGACCGACCTTTTTAATTCATCTATCCGCTTTTGCAGTCCCTCGACAGCGGTTTTCACCTCCCTCGCTGTTTTTTGGGTTTCAACCGCGGCAGTCTTGGTATCTTGCAAAACCGTCTCATATCCCTCCATAGCGATCTTCGTTTCCATAGAAGCGTTTTTGGCTTCCCTGGAAACATTACTCACGCTCAGGGAGCTGAGCCTTGCTCTCTTCAGCTCCTTATACGCTTTCTCCACCTCGCGGCGGAGTTTTTCAACATCCTGCTGTAGAACCGGGGCCGGCTCCGCTACGGCAGGAGGATTGTTCTCCGCAGACACCATCCTTTTTTCCCCGGCTTTCATTTCACCCTCCAGCCCGTTCAAGGCCTGTTCCAGATCTGTTTCTGCCCCCGCTTCTGCCAAGCAGAAAAAAAGTGAACAAAAAGTGAAAAAAAATACCACTCCCGACAAAACAACATTTGCCTTCCGATCCATAACCCATTCTCCTGTAAAAAAATTTAAGGAACCAGCAGTTCAAACCCAGCACAAACATCCACGCCTTTATGTTTTGCGGAATGTTGGTGTGATTTATCTGATCATAATACAAATTCTGGGAATTATCCTGCCAGTATTTGAAATTTTTGGATTTTAAAAGGCGGGTCCCAAAGAATCTGGGACACCGCCTTCCGCCTAGGCCTTTCGCCTGGTGATGATAACCACGACCAGCGCGATTATCATCACCAGCAGCGCCGCCCCCGCTGCGAACATAGCGTTGGCGGCGGAGGCGGCCGCATCTTCAGCTGAACCGGCGGCAGTTGTGGCCGAAGCAGCAGCAGCTTTGGCATTGTCGGCCGCCACCTTCGTATCGGCCTTGGCGTCCGCTACGAAGTCCGTAGCGGCAGTCACAGCCTTAGCCGCGTCTTCGGCCGCCACCTTGGCAGCCTCAGCAACCTCGGCTGTGGCCTTGGCCGCCTCTCCCGCCATCTTCGCAGAGGCGGCAGAGGCGGCGGCGGACTTCTTGGCCGCGGCGGCCTTTTTTCCTAGGGCCGTCTCGGCCTTGGCCCACTCCGCCAAAAGATCCTGGCGAAGCTGGGCCAAATCATCAGACTGGGTCGGCGGAACATACTTCTCCGCCGGGGCTTTAGCCGCCGCTTGCGCGTAGGCTGTATCCACTCCCTGTCGAGCCTGGGCTACTTTCGTAGTCAGGTCGGCGGGAGGTGTGCTAGCCTCCGCCACTACTACTGAAACCATACAAAAAAACAATGCAGCAAAAATATTTCTCATGATGTCCTCCTTGGACAAATTTTTATTTTTTTGATTTGCAGTCAGCCAGCTCACGAACGCAATCCGCCCAACTGTTATATACTTCTACAATCAACTCCTGGCCAGCGACCGTACTACTGGTCTTTATTCCATCGGGCTCCTTGCCATTTTGGAAATCCCGCTCGGCGATTTGATACTGCTCAATCGCCTTTTCAATAAGAGTACAATCGGTTCTGCCCAGACACTCAAAAAGCTGTCTGTAAGCATCACCAAGTTGTTTCCTCAACAGTTCATTGTTGAAGCAGGGCTTCTTACAATGAACCAGGATTTTTCGAATCCGCTCGATCTCCACCCGGTATTTCTCCGGGTCACAGATCTCCGGTTTCACCGGAGCCGGAGTCGGCGGAAGTTCTTCCTCCACGACCGGCTGTTCCGGCGGCGGCGGGGCATCGTTCATACAGAGGATTTCAAACTCAACATAGTCCTCCTCCTTTGTCCGATTATTGCCCAGCTGCCCGCCCGCGGCAAAGGCGACGCCACTATTACTGGAAACTTTCGCCCCAGCACCGCCCAAGCCTATGGACTTTCCGACGGTCACCCCGTCGATGTGGGTCCGCGAGCGCATCGCCATCCGACTGGCGCCGGAAATGGATCTGCACTCTGCCGCCCCCATTCCCAGAAAGGCCTCTTCCGGCCAGTTGGGGTCTCCCAAGACTCGTGTTGTCGCCAACACTTTGTCTCCAGGGAGGGCAACCGCCTTCGGCCAGTAGTCCATCAGATATACATCCCCTGATGAACTGCTGACATATCCTGAAACCAGTATGGTCGAATGGATTCGACTTTTCCAGTTCCAGGGGAAGATGTCCGAGCCTTGAAACTTGCGCTTCATAGACTCAACCTCTCCCATAGATAATTTCCGATAGACCGGCGGACAATAAATCTGCCATTGCCCGCTCTGAATGGTAGTCCCGGGGTTAACAAATCTCCCATACCCCGGGGCCTGCAAGAATTCCCGCTGATCTTCGATGATCAGCGAGTTGCTCCCGCCGGCGGCGGTGTTGGCGATATCACCGATACTGGCCGCGGCGTTTCCGCCGGTGGCCCGAGCGTCGGCGTTTCCGCCGGTGGCGGAAGTTTCATTCCGCAGGTCGATACCGACGGCATTGCCGTCGCCATCAACATTAGCATCTCCCGCCAGCGCGACGCCGGCGGACAAAACCATCATCGCCACAATGGCGACTACAAACAAATTTGTTTTTTTCATAGCTAATACCTCCTTGGTATGCTAAATTTATTTTTATATGTAATCCGAAACTGAATATTCGGTTTTTAAGGAATAAAAATCTATATTCTAACGGCTCTCGTCCCGCTCAAGCGTGACCAGCTCCGAATCAAACATAGATATATCAAGAACCTGGTATTTTAGCAAAAAATGAAGGATTTGTCAATCCCTCATCAAATTATGCCTGACATAAGCCAAAAAAAGACCGGGCTATTTTACCAGCTCGGTCTTGATGATCAGTCTTTTGAAATTGGTTCCCAAGGGCCAGCAAGTGGTGAGTGTTAAAGTTTGGCCGGGCGTCGCGGCGAATATCCGCTCGTCATCCGGCGCGGTTACGAACTTATCAGCGACACTGAAATGATGGACGATGATCCGGCCGTTCTTCTGCATCATCTTGACCGTGACGGCATCGCCTTTTTCCAAACCGTTCAAATCTTTGAAGATATGGTTATAGTCGCCCTTCGCCCAAAGATAATTACTGGAGTGGCCGGAAATCACCGCATTGCCAACCTGTCCCGGAGAGGCCGTTTGATAATAATGGCCTACCCCTTTTTCAAGATCGGCCAGCATATTGTTTTCATCCGTGCTTTGCGACCAGACCATCGGCACTTCGACGCCGATTTTGTCGATGCGCACGGAAACCAACGATTTCACGTCACCCGGAGCGTCCGGATCATAGCCGTTGGTTATTTCCTGCTTGTCGGAAAATCCGTCCCCATCCGTATCGGCCAGATTGGGATTGGTGCCATAAACATACTCCCAATAATTCGACAACCCATCGCCATCCGGATCGGCATCATAAACATTGTCCGCCGCTAACTGGTTGATTTTTGCCCAATCCGGAAACCAGGCGAAAGTGATGTCGCTGGAACCGAGCCTTTTTTTGAATTCCTCATTAGCCTCGGCTTCTTTGATCGACGCGGCTTCCGGCGATATCTCCCGGACCGGATCAATGTTCATATTGACCAGGAAAAAAGCGATGAAAAACACGACCAAAGAAAGGCCGCCCAATATGGCAACCTTCTTGGAATATGCTTTGATTTTATCGAATATTTCAGCCATTTTATTCAAAAAGCCTAGATTATTTTGCTATTGCTTGACCCAGTATTTTTTCATCCCGACAAAAGATGCCGCTACGGCCGCCAAAACCAGTCCGAATAAAACGATCTCATTACTTCCGGAAGCCGGCAATCTCCTGGTGGAGGCTGACGCATATTTTTTACCTGATTTGTCGCGATCTGATTTCCGATCACGGTCGTGATCCCTGTCGTTGTCATCATCATCGTCGTCACTGTCGACCTCCACATCCACCTCGGTGTTCGAACGGGCCGATCCGCCGGTAGCGGAAGCGCTGGAAGATCCGCCAGTAGCGGATGTGGACACGCTGCCTACGGTCGTAGTGCCGCTTCCGGAACTGGTGTTGCCGCCATTAGTGATCTTGCCGATAGAAGCGGTAGCGCTGCCACCGGTAGCGCTAGCCGTAGCCGATCCGCCAGTAGCGGAATTGCTGTTTTCAATGTCGATATCCACCGCGTTGTCAGCCAACGCGGAACCCGCGTAGAAAGCCACGGCCGCGGCCAAAACTATTGCCGCGTAAATCAGACTTTTTTTACCCATATGATTTATTCGCTATGCCAAGCCTCCTTTATCCGGGAACGCTTCAGCGCAGCATTAAATAATTGATTAATCCTCTAAAAATCCTTAACGCGCCAGTTTAGCACGGAACCCGTTTTTTGTCAATACCGTCCCTTTCCGGATGATAAATAAAAAAACATACCAAGAATACGCCCCCTTCGTATGTTTTTTTGTTTGTTTCGTCCGAATCCTATTACAATTGCACCGGGACTTTAATTTCCTGCCCGTCGCGCAAGACTGTCAACTCCATCTTGTCACCTTTCCTGTAAGAATACAATAGGTCGGACAACGGATTCTCCCGCGTGATTTCTTTCCCATCCGCCGCCCGTATGACATCCCCCAATTTCAATCCGGCCTTTTGCGCCGGAGAATTAGCGATAATCGCCAAGCCTAGCTGGCCGGAAGCGGAATAAATCAGGGCGCCGGATTCGATATCAAGATCGTTCTCAATCGCATATGTTTTGGAAATCGGCAGATAATAGATGCCCAGCAGAGCATTGGCACCCAATTCTTTTTTCACCGCCCGGTCGATCACGGATCGCGCCTTGTTGGACGGGATCAGGAAAAAACTTTGCGCGTTATCCTTTTCGGTAACCCCGACGATTCCCACAACCTGCCCGTTATAATCGACCACCGGACCGCCGATAAAATATTTCTGGTAATTGAAATCAGTTTCATATACCCCCTCGAGCTTTTCCGAAGATGACAAAGCCGATCCGGCCAGGTTATAGGCCGGGTTGAAATCGCTGATGAGTCCCGCGGCATATCTATTGGCATAGGTTCCGAAACTATTGGACACCGCGATCACCTTTTCACCCGGCTTGACGCCGTTGGAATCGCCGAAGGACGCGACGGAAAGGTTATTGGCGTTGATTTTCAAAAAAGCCAGGTTACTGTAACCGTCGACTCCGAGCAAGACCGCATCATAGGTATTGCCGTCATAGGTCATAACCTTGTATTTGGCATCTGTCTGGAGGTTGATGCCGGAAGCATAGGTCATAATCATCCCGTCGCCCGTCACGATGATCCCCGTTCCGTTTTTGGCCGCGACCTTGGCGACACTCATCTTTTTGGATGCCTGGCTTTTCGCGACGTCCTGATAGGAGACGATGTTCACGATCGAAGAGGAAACCTGATTGGTGATCTTGCTGATGGAGGTTTCTTCTTTCACCGTCACTTGTTCGGTTTTGTTTATGACTGTGATGGTTTCCGAACCCTTCCGCAAGAAAGCGTATTTGGAAAAAGTCTTAGTAGCGCTGAGATATGGAAAAAGGTAGCGGTCGGCGATGATGCCGCCCAGGCCGCCGAATACCAGCAATATGGCCAAGAAGGCAAGTTTTTTAGCGATTTTTTTCTTCATAGTTTTGATAAATTTTACAATTTTTAAATAATGTCCTAATTTTCAATGTTTAAAAAATTTATAAATTTAGTTTTATTTAAAAATTAAAAATTGGAAATTAAAAATCATACCACAGGCAGCCACTTCGCGCTCAGCAGGACCAGGATTATCATAGTCGAAAAAAAGACCATATTGGCCACGACCCGTTTTTTGCTCAATAAATCAAGAAAATAGCTCTGGGCCAAGTCCCAAAGGACATAGTAGAGTATAAGGGCAATCACTCCGGACGTCAAATATCCGAACGGCCAGAAATTCATCGTCCAGACGACCTCCGACATAATGAGCGCCAGCAGGAAACTGTAGGTCCAGACGATTTTCCGTTCATCGTTTTTGATGATCAGGAAATATTGGTAACTGACCAACAGCGTCACTATCAGATAGGCCAGCATCAGATAATGCAACGGGACCAGGAAATTAAGATACAGGCCGTACGCCCCGGCATAAGAGAAAAAAATCGTCGTCGCCATCGCCGCCATATTCATCCCCTTGGCGGTCTTGTCGCCGGCATAGATTCCCAGCCGGTACGCGCCAAGCATCGAGAGATAATACATCCCGGAAGAAAGGATGATGAATATCTGCTGTTCGAAACCGAGGGTTATGAGATAGAGCAGCGCGGCCGAAGACAGGGTGAAAAAAACCGGCAAAACTGAAAAGAACCATTTGCCGCCGACTTTCCGACCGCCATAGGCCGAAACCAGCGACAAAAAAACCAGGATCAGAATGACCGAACCCGGCTTGAACAAAATCATTTCCAAACCGAAGAGGAAGAAAAGACTTTGCAAAAGCGGTTGGAATTTTAGAAACATTCGAGAGAAAATAGGTTACCCCTTATCCATTCCATCATACCATCATTCCTGTCTGAAAACAACTCTGCCGTTGCTGATGTCGACCTCGACGCTGTCGCCTTCCTTGATCCCGCCTTCGACGATGCGCAAAGCCAACTCATCCAGGATGTCGCTCTGGATGACCCGCTTCAAAGGGCGGGCGCCGAAGGACGGATCGTATCCTTTCTTACTCAAATATTCCTTGGTTTTGGCGGTGAGCGCCAATTTGATATCCTTCTCCTGCAGGCGTTTCTGGACAAGCGCCAATTGCAAATCCACGATCTTGCGCAACATCGCGCGGCTGATCGGATGGAAGATTATGATTTCATCCAGACGGTTGAGAAATTCCGGCTTGAAACTTTCGCGCAAAGCAGCCAAGACCCGCTGGCGCATATCATGCTCCGTCACGGCCGTTTCGTCCTTTTCTTCCTTGAAGCCCAGACCGCTCTTATAGATGATGTCCGAACCGATATTGGAAGTCATAATAATGACCACGTTTTTAAAATTAATCTTCCTGCCGCGCGCATCGGTCAAATGGCCGTCATCCAGGATTTGCAGGAGGATATTGAAAACTTGCGGATGCGCTTTTTCTATCTCGTCGAACAGGATGACGCTGTACGGCTTCCGCCGGACGATTTCCGTCAATTGGCCGCCCTCCTCATAGCCCACGTAGCCCGGCGGCGAACCGATGATCTTGGCGACCGAATGCGCTTCCATATATTCGCTCATATCCACCCGGACCATCGCCTGTTCCGAATCGAACAAGGCCGCCGCCAAAGATTTCGCCAACTCGGTTTTGCCGACGCCGGTCGGACCGAGAAATATGAATGAGCCGATCGGCCGGTGCGGCTCGGAAATCCCCGCGCGCGACCGGCGGATCGCGTTGGCAACCGCCTTGATCGCCTCGTGCTGGCCGATGACTTTTTTTTGTAATTCCTGTTCCAATTGCGACAATTTTTGCATCTCGCTTTCCAGCATCCGCGCCACCGGAATCCCGGTCCAACGCGCCACGACTTTGGCCACATCCTCTTCGGTCACCTCCTCTTTCAAAATCGGATTCTTGCTCTGGATCCCATCCAGTTTCTTTTTTTCCCCTTTGATCTTTTTCTCCAATTCCGGAATTTTGCCATAGTTGATTTCCGCCACCTTTTCCAGATCCAATTCGCGCTCGGCGATAGCGGCCTCACCCCGGAGCCTTTCAATTTCAGCGGAATGCTGGCGGATGTTCGTAATGAGATCCTTCTCGGCCTTCCACTGCAAAGACAAGCGGTTGAATTCCTCCTTGCTCTCCGCCAACTTTTTGTTCAACTCCCGGATCCTTTTTTTGGCGTTCGCGTCATTCTCTTTCGCCAAAGCTTTTTTTTCTATTTCCATCCGCCGGATGGCGCGCTCCATACTGTCGATTTCCACCGGCATCGAATCGATTTCCATCCGCAAGGCGCTGGTCGCTTCGTCTATCAGGTCGACGGCTTTGTCCGGTAAAAACCGGTCGGTAATGTAGCGATCGGAAAGTTTGACCGCCTCCTGGATCGCATTGTCCGTTATCTTGACGCCATGATGCACTTCATATTTTTCTTTGAGCCCGCGTAAAATAGCCACGGAATCCTCCAGTGACGGTTGCGCGACGATTATCGGCTGCAACCTTCTTTCCAGCGCCGCGTCTTTCTCGATATATTTCTGGTATTCCTTGGTCGTAGTGGCTCCGATCATCTTGATCTTGCCGCGCGCCAATGCCGGCTTCAACATATTCGAAGCGTCCAGCGCCCCTTCCGTCGCGCCGGCTCCCACTAAAGTATGCAGTTCATCGATGAATAGCAGATACCGCCCTTCTCCGCGGCCGATTTCGTTTATGATAGCCTTGAGCCTCTCCTCAAATTCCCCGCGGAACTTCGTGCCGGCCAGCAATGAACCTAGGTCCAATGAAATCAACTTTTTGTTTTTCAGCGTTTCCGGCACATCCCCGTCCGCGATCCTTTGCGCCAAGCCTTCCACGATAGCCGTCTTGCCGGTGCCGGCTTCACCGATCAGGACCGGATTGTTTTTCGTCCGCCGCGTCAAAACCTGCATCACCCGCCGGATTTCCGAATCCCGACCGATGACCGGATCAAGTTTCTTATCACGCGCCAGTTCCGTGAGGTCGATAGCATATTTTTCCAACACCTGGAATTTGCTTTCCGGCTCGACCGAATCGATCTTCTGCCCGCCGCGCACCTCCACGATGATCCGCAGGACACTTTCATAGTCCACCCCTTTACCGGACAAAAAAATCATCACCGCCGTCTTTTCTTTCAGCAGACCCAGAAACAGGTGTTCGGTCGATACGAACGAGTCGCCCATCCGCACCGCTTCTTGCTCGGCGCTGTTCAAAGCGATCATCACTTCGGGGGTTATGAAGATCTGCCTGATGTTGCCATAACCGGAAATTTTCGGAAATTTTTCAATCTCCCCCATCGCGCTATTTTTCAAGGACTGGATATCCAGCTCCATCTTTTTTATGATAACCGGCACGATTGAATTCTCCTGGGCCAGCAAAGCATACAGCAAATGGAAAACGTCCATCTGTTGTTGGCCTTTGGCAATTGCGAGTTCCTGGGAATTGCGCAATGCCTCCTGACTTCTGATCGTGAACTTTTCTATGTTCATAGTCTTGGACCGAATTTTATTTTCTTTCCGCCAATACTAATGATACATCCTTGGTTTCGCCTTTATGCCAAATTTTCAGGACTACGGAGTCCCCGACATTGTGTTTGGCAATAAGTCCGCTAAGGCTGTTTTTCTCATCGATTTTTTCCCCGTCGATTTCAAGGATGACGTCGTTTTCGACTATCCCCGCCTTATCCGCCGGCGAACCAGGGATGACCGCGAAATCCGTCACCCGGTCGCCCCGCACCACCAGCACGCCGTAATCATAGGAAAAATTGAAAGCTTTTTTGATCTCCTCATCGATCGGGACATAGCGCACTCCGAGATACGGCGAAGTTATTTTTCCGGTCGTCTTCACCTGCTCGACAACCCGCTTGATCTGATTGGCCGGGATGGCGAACCCGATGTTTTGGGCGCCTTGCGCCATCGCCACGTTGATGCCCACCACTTCCCCGTCGATATTCAACAAAGGGCCTCCGGAATTACCCGGATTGATCGCCGCATCCGTCTGGATTATGTCGCTCAATTTTTCCGATTGCCCTTGTCCGCCGGAAGCGGTCAGACTCCGCCCCAGACCGGAAACGATACCCTTGCTGACGGTGTTGGAAAATTCGCCCAATGAGTTTCCGATAGCGACCACGGTCTGCCCGATCTTCAAAGCGTCGGAATCTCCCAGATCCAACGTGGGATATCCCTGGCCTTCGATTTTGATGACCGCGATATCATTGACCGGATCGACTGCCATGATCTTTGCCGGATGTTCCTTGTCGTCATCTGTCATAACCGTATATTCAGCGGTTTCATCGGAAACAACATGCTTGTTCGTAACTATCATACCGTCCGCCGTGACCAAGAAACCCGAACCGCCGCCGATTTTTTTCTTCTGTTCCCCGTTGTCGCTTGATCCGAACGGATCTACGTCCTGTCCAAAAAAATTCCGGAAATCAAAAGGCAGGGATCCTTGGATCCGCGAAACATCTTTACTGATCACGATACTGACCACCGCCGGAGATTTTTTTTCCACCACGTCGATGACGGCCGAATCCTCCTCTATGATCTGCTGTTTGATCACTTCCGGACTTTTCACGCCGGTCGATATGCCGAAAAATCCCGCCAGCCTGTCCGGTAAGAAACCATCCGACACCCTCCCGGCCAGAAAACCGAAAGTCGCCCCTAAAACCGATGAAATCAAAATCGTCCCGACGGCCAAGATGAATATCCCGACCAACAAACCGGTCTTTTTTTGGGGCGCCGGCCGATCGACATCCGGCTGCACTTCTTCTTGAATCGGATCATTTGTCATTTGCATAAATATTGGTGCCGCCGCGCACAATCGCAGAAACTATCCGCGGAAGCCGTTAATTGTTATTTTTACGGCAAAAAACGCTTCTAGGTTTGAAACGGAAAAGTGGTTTTTGCCGATACGGACCGGTTATTCGAGAGTGATCGCGCTGACCGGGCAACTGTCGGCCGCCTCCTGGCAATCGCAATCGCCGCATTCATCCGTCAGGACGCGCGACTTGCCGTTCTCAATCTTGAAAACCGACGGGCAAAGGGACTCACAAGTTCCGCACCCGATACACAAATCATCATTTACTACTGCTTTTGGCATTTTTTTATTTCTCCGATCGAAGCTTCCGCCGAGCTCGACTCTTGCGGACCGCCCTGACCGGATATACTTAATTTAATTATTATCTCATTGGAACATCATCGATATGTCTCCAGCTGAATTTTCCTCCAGTTTTTTTTCAAATTCATCCATTTGAGCGCTCTTGAACCTGACGGACGCCGTCTCACTGTCCCAATAATAATCTTTGGACAAAAGACTGACATCCATATCCTTCTCTTCCTCCAATAGCCAATCAGCAAAACTCCTCGTCCGCACCAGTACCTGCCTGATCCTTATCTTATCGATACCATCCTCGGTCTTCTTATCATCGATCCGGATGATATGGAAGCCGATCGGACTTTCGATCACATCACTATACTCCCCTTTTTTCATTATGAACGCCGCCACGGCGATTTCCGGCATCATCTGGTCGGCCGTAAACCAGCCCAGATCGCCTCCGTTTTCCGCGCTGTCGCCCTCGGAATATTTTCCCGCCACTTCCGCAAAATCCTTGCCGCCGGCGATTTCTTCCCGCGCGTTGGTTATCTTAGTTTCGGCTTGCACGAAATTTCCGTCCGTCGCCCGCCGGCTCTTGTCCAATTCATCCCGATACATATCCGGTTTGACGATTTTTTCTTTGAAATCATCGATATCCCAGCCGTACAGATTAAAAATGGTTTTTTCGACTTCCGGACCGTTGCCATATTGCTCCATTTCCCTTTGTACATTTTGCGAAACCATTTCTTTCGTTATGGCGATGTCCCGATCATCCGCCAGAAGTTCAATCATCCGATCCTCGATCAACTTGTTCAAAATATCCTTTTCTTTTATCTTTAATCTTTTCCGCCCATCCTCGGTCGTAAAATCAACCCGGAGACCGATATCGGAAAAATCCTGGTTTTCATAAAAACGCTTGACCGCGCCGAGATTGCCGTCCACTTCACGCACGGTCACAAAACCGCTCCGATTGACGACGGCCGCCGGAAAAGGCAGATATCTGACCGCGCCGTCCACCAGGAAATTACGCTCTCCGAATCCGTATAACATAACGCAAACGGACAGGATATAGGCCGCACCCATCACCAAGAAAGCGTAGGCGAATGTCCGTGGCCGTATTTTTTTTTCCATCTTGAATCTTGCCATAGCTTGTTATTCCGGCCGATTCCCGCCCTGGGAAAATCCGCCAAAAATCAATATTTGAAGAAATAATTCCACCACTTGACGTGGTTCGCGACCGCCACTTTCATCTCAGGCTTTTCCGGCCGGGCCACCGGCTCGACAACGGCTTCTTTCGTCGCCATACCCGGCTTCACGATTATCACTTGTTCATCCGGACTTTTCAGATTCAGCTTGTCCTTAGCCTCCATTTCCATATAATCCCTGCTCTGGAAATAGGCGATCTTATCCTGGATGATGGAATTTTTCTTACTGATCCTGTCCGCCTCTTCCCGCAACCGGTCGATTTCCGCCTGGATCTGTTTTTTATTGGCCGTTTCCCTATAGATCGCGGAACTGACAAAGACCAGGATGGCGACTCCGGCCAATAAACCGATTTTCACGCCCATAGAACTGTACCAGCTTTTATTGCCCATAATTTCCGGGTTATCCGCCTATTGCGTATATAATAAAGCTGGCGCGATCGTAAATCCGATCATCGCCAAAACCGCCAATATGGAAATCATCACCCATATCGTATGCATTCTCTTGTTTCTTTTTTTGATGCTCATAAGCGTATCATAGCAGATTTTCATCTTCCGGACAACATTCCGGAACAGATTCCCGCCTTCCCTCTAAACCACCTCTCTGGATTCATCACCGGACACTCCGCAAACCGGACATATTTCAGGTTTCGCGCCGATTTCTATGTGGCCGCAAACCCCGCAAACATAATACGCCTGCTCGGCGATGTCGCCGTCCTGAGCCAAAGCCTCCTGGAAAAGCCGGGCATGTTCCTTTTCAATCTCATTGGCCCGATTAAAACTGAGCGTAGCCGCGCTGTCGCCCTCGGCTTCGGCTTCTTCGATAAACCGCGGATACATCTCGGTAAACTCGTGCGTTTCCCCGGCGATAGCCGCTTGCAAATTAGCTTTGGAATCTCCGACCCCGCCCAAAACGCCCAGATGCCCGAGCGCGTGTATCGTCTCGCCTTCCGCCGCTACGCGGAAAAGCCGCGCCAAACCTTTCTTGCCGTCAGCTTCAGCCTTTTTGGCAAAAGCCAAATATTTACGATTAGCCTGTGACTCGCCTGCAAAAGCCGTTTGCAAATTTTCTTGCGTTTTCATTTTATTTCCGCTTAATAATTACTTTTCATACTACAATCTTCCCGGTTCGATATTCTTTTTCAGAACAGCTTGTTCGGATTCAGATATGAATCCAAGGTATAAATCCAATTCTCATCATTCTCAAGACCTTGCTCGCGGGCCATAACTTTCTGATTGAACAGCCAGCTCAGATAGCCGGCATCTTTCTTAGCCACCTCGCTCACCTTCTCCCCGTTATATTTGCCGAAGTTGAATTTTTTGATCAGGATCGGCTTGGCGGAAATATCCAACATCCTGAGCAAGACCGCTTCTTCGCTTTCCGATTCCGCCAGCATCCTTTGGAAATAATAATCGAATAATCTTTCCAAAACCCGCACGTCGCCCAAAGCGTCGTGCGCCGGAGCGTTTTCCACTTCCAGGTCGAAATAATAGCGCAGATATTGCAAATTATATTTGGGAATCTCGCCGTCCACGTCCAGATCCTGGGCTACCTTGTAGGTATCGATAATCTTTTTCACCTCGACTTGCTCGCGGTGCAACATTTCCGCGTCAAACGCGGCGTTGTGGGCCACCAAGATATTATCGGCCGCAAAAATGGATTGCAGGTCTTTTTTCATTTGTGAACCGGCGAAAGGTTCCTTGTCGGCCACCATTTTGTTGGTGATGTGCGCCACGGCCATCGCTTCGATTTCGATCGGCACCGGCGGCTTGAAAAGCGACTCGGATTCCGTGCCGTTGAATTTATAGGCGACCTGGCACAAACGGCTGTCCGCCCCGGTACCGGTCGTTTCCGTGTCCAAAAATATCAGATTGTTTTTTTCCATATTTATTTTTTACCCTTCAAATTGATTAGTTTTAATTTTTCCTTCCGGGATAATCCCTTGACGCGCGCCTCTTCCTTGGCGGCGGCGGAACGGTTTTCGAATTTTTCCGCATATGCCAGCCTGACCGGCCGGCGGGCACCGGTATATTTGGCGCCGAGCTTGGAACCGTTATGCTCCGCCACCCGTCGCTCCAAATCTACCGTGATGCCGGTATAGAGCGTGCCATCCCGGCAGATAAGCATATACACATAATACATATGAAAAACAGGAAGATTCCCGGAAAAATTAACCTTTCTTATTTTAACACGAAACGAGCTGGCCCGCTAAAAATCCGCATTGGCCCCGTATTGACAAATGTCCCACTTATGGTAAGATTAACCGCCGGACATTGACACAAGATTCATTCACCATAACTCCAAAGGAGGTGTGCCATGAAGATAATCTCAAGTATGCTTGTGGAAAAAAAGCTGTCCAACAGGACCACCATAATATTGGTGGCGGTTGATGAGATTTTTGCGGATATCGAGCCTGCGGAAAACGCCCAGATGACCGCATCCGAAAGTCACATTTTTTTCGATGCGGTCGTATTTAATGGCCACGAACTGTGGCCTAAATACCCGCCCAGGGCAAGAACATTGGCAAATTAAAACGGAGTAAACAACGAGGACGGGCATAATCGACAATGCCCGTCCTCGCTTCAATTTCACTGACATTTTGATAAAAAAACCATTCGGAAGCTAAACTTTTTCCAACATCAAAATCCTTTTTTTGAATCCGCCGTTTTTTTCCGCTTTAGCTCGTTTGATTTCGGTTATTTCCTCCCAAGTCAAACCGTTCAGATCCAGAAGGCTATCAAGTAATTCCAGGATATCCGCGGCTTCTTCCGCCAGATGCTCGCGCCCCTCCGCGTGCGCCAATTCATAGGCCTCCTCTTCGACCTTCTTCAAGAGAAACTCCAGATATTCCTGATCGTCCGCCAAAATCCGCGTCTTAACCTCCTTGCCGGTCTTTTGCCCCACGATTTGCGGAATATTGTCCCGCACCAGTTTCGGATATATTTTTTCCTTGGCCAAATTGGTTTCGAAATGTTGTAATTCCATATTTTTAAAAAAATTAATTTTCCCTGCCAGACCAGCCGTCCAAATTATGCAAAGCTATGAGCTTACTTATTTCTATCGCGTCCTTTTCCCGTTCCTGCTTGACCCGCTCGCCTTCTATCTGCCTAATTATCGCCCAATATTCCTTAGGCTTCTTTATCCCGTTCAACGACAGGATAAAGGCCAATATCTTGAATACGCTGGCGATCTGCCCTTTCAGAACTTCCGTATCATAGGCCTTTTCCAAAGCATTGACCTCGCGCGCCAACTTTTCCAGCAACCGATGGAATTCCTCCACTTTGTCCTTGCCTCCCAAATCCATCACGAAAAAAGATTGCTTGTCTTTCGACAGGCGGACGGAGGACCAATCTAGCCCGACATTTTTCAGGACATCCGTCATAATATTGAACATATTATTGATTTCGGAAACCAATTCCTCCTTATTCCTGACATTGGACATATTTAATACCGGCTTCTTGATTTCCCTGTACAATCCTTCCAATCGGTGCACCTTATCGACCACCTGCTCCGGCTTGTTTTTTTTCATTTCCAAACGCTTGTCGCGGATATCGCCCGCGACCGGTTCAACCAGGAATATCTTTTTTTCCCGCCTGACCCCGTCATCCTTGCTGAAAGAAACATCCTCATATTTCAGCAGGTCAAAAGGCTCCTCAAGCTTCGTGTCCGGCACGTCATCGGAATATTTCCGGCGCTTTATCGGATTGGCGCTGTTTTTTTCCGGCACGCCTACAGGCTTCCTGCCTTGGGGTCTCAAATATCCCCTTTCAGTCCAATTTTCCATTTCTTTTTTTTAACCGAATTAAGACTATTTCGTTTGAAAACCGATTTTGACGCTATGCCATTTGCCGTTCCGGCTGGAAAAATTCAGCTGCCGGATCGGAATAAATCATTCTTATTTTAACATAAAAAACCCCGAAAAGAAAATCAATCCGGCGGCAACACCACCCCCAGACTCTGATCATTTATTTGATGCCGATCAAGACGATACCCGCTTGGACGGTTTCCGGCTTGTCCCGCCGATACGAAAACAGGTTGGAATCGGAATATGTGCAATGTCCGCCGTCCCCTATATTGCTAGCTGGGATTCCCCGGCTGATGATTTTATTTTTAGCGATCCCTTTCAAATCGACGGAATATTTCCCGTTTTTCTTCTCCACAAAATCCGCATAATCCCTGAAATTATCCAGGATATCTTCCTTGATTTCAAAATGGCATTTCCCGATAGCCGGACCGATTTCCACATATAAATTTTCCACCGAACCGCCCAAGGAAACCATCTCCGCGATCGTATTTTCCACGATACCCCTAAGAAGTCCGCGCCAACCGGCGTGCGCGATTCCAACGAGTTTTTTCTCACTTTCAAAAAACAAGATTGGCAAACAATCCGCGACTGTCACTGAAAGAAAACAATTCCGTTCCGCCGTGACCAGCGCATCCGTGTCACTGATAATTCGCGGGCTATCCGCAAAAACTTTTTTCACATTATGCGAATGGGTCAAATCAGCGCTGAAAACCCGGTCGCCTTCGATGCCGATTTTCGCGAAAAAATCGTTCCGATTTCCAGCATTCACCCCGCCCGGCAAAAGCTTCATCGAACCGTCGGCCTTTTCCGACATCACCGCTTTGATTTCCGGGAATTTTTTGAAAAATTCAATCATACGTTTTTTAAATTATCCAATTGTTAATTTTGCGTCAAAACCAATTCCCTCATCAGGACATTCACGAAATCCATCGGAGCATCGTCCAATATCACGACATCGAAAAGATCGGCAAATGATTTTAATACATAATCCATAGGGCCGTCGTTCAAGACCAGCACATCATAGGAATCCTTGAACTTTTCCAAATCGACCGTCACGCCCTCATTCAGGAAGCCGATCTTTATGATATTGTCATATTCGAACCCCTCGATCATCGCCGCATCTCCTTCGCCATCGCCTAATAATACGATATTTTTCCTTGCCTTTA
>JAUXSI010000028.1 GCA_030679985.1 Candidatus Moraniibacteriota bacterium
GGAGATAGTGGTACCAGCGCCAGCCGCACTCATCGACAAACCAGCCAAAGCAGAAAAGCTTGCCGCATCGCCAAGAGATGGCGCCGTAGCTGCATGTGCGGTATTTGAATTAACCGAAACAAGTGAAGTTACGATAGCCACCATAGCTATTGAATACAGGCTGGGCTTTTGCATATTTTTATTTATTATAATTTAAAAGACTTCGCTATTCTGTCCATATGGCCTATTTTCTTCGGGTAGTCTACCTATCTTGTTTTTAATCTCCTAACGGCCGGCTTTTTGGCTGTTTTAGCTAAATGAGATGCATCCTTAACCACCTCTTGTTTTGCGGCAATAGCCAATTTACTCATTGATTTCCAATGTTTTTTGAGATCAGCTGCCAGTTCATCAATCTCCGGCTGGCTGGCTTTTTTCCCTTGTTTATATTCCTTAGCTACCATATCAATAATTTCTTGATACACCGGTTCTGTGATTTCACGCGCCATTTCCAGTTTTTCTACGACCTCACCTTTCATTTTGATCGCCCAGGCCTTGGCTTGTTTTTGATGCTTCTTGCCTTTTGGTCCGAAGAAAAAATAGGCTGTCGCTGCCAGCCCGGCCAGGCTCGCTCCAATTACTGCCAATTTAACCACTTTTGTTTTTTTCGCTTTTTGCATAACGATTAGGCTTAAAAAAATTATTTTTTATATTTATAACTTACGCATTCTGACTTTGGTAGCAGTATTTTAAGAAAATCCCGTTTGATATCTTTATTTCTAGCCTTTTTTTGCATTGCGTCTTTTTCGTGCTGGCGGAAAAAACATCCGAAACAGCATATTGTCCGCTAATCGCTCTTTGAGATCGAGCACGAATTCTTCCGACTCCGCAAAATGATTTTGCAATTTTTCCGAAATCAAATACAAATTTTTTCCAGCCTTGATAAAATAAAACAGCGCCACAGAAAATAGCGCCGTCAATACCACTGTTGCGATAGAAGAAATAAAGAAAAAAATGTCAGCTTTTAAAAGTGTTTCCATACATATAACATACCATATTAATCCAGCTTGTCAAAGCGATTTAATCAAAAAAGTGCGTATCAAAAAAAACGTATCAAAAAAATGATTTATTTTTTCTTTTTTCCTTCATCTTTCTTAGCGGAAGATTCTTCGTCTATTTTCAGGATATATACGCTGATAAAGACCAGGAGTATTGTTATGACAATCGCATAAATGAATTTGGCGATCATCCCGCCAGTGCTCATCGGAAAGAATCTCTCGATTAAAGCCTTGATGGCTTCATTCCAAGCCAGACCGGCCACCAGTCCGAAAGCGGTGGTGATATAACTGAATGATTTATTGCGCAGCTCTTCTTTGAATTTTTGCATAATTTTTTTATTGCTGGCTATCTATGGTTTTAAATTATAGCAGAAAAGGTGGAATAAAAAAACTACCCGTGAGGATAGCTTTCTTATACTGAAGATTATTGTTTCCGTTCGTGCCTCCGTCTCTCCACTTCGGTCAAATACTGCTTTCTCAAGCGGACTGATTTCGGAGTGATTTCCAAATATTCATCGGCACCCATAATTTCCAAGCCGATTTCGATAGAAATTTCATGATGCGGCACCAACTGCAAAGCTTCATCCGCGCCGGAAGAACGCATATTGGACAATTGCTTGCCTTTGGTCGGATTGACCGCCATATCCAAACCTTTGGACGTGTCGCCGATGACCATCCCTTCGTAGACTTCCGTAGCCGGTGCGATATACAATGATCCCCTGTCTTGCAAATTGGCCAAAGAAAATCCCAAGGCTTTGCCGCTGGTCATCGAAACCATCGCGCCAGCCGATCTTCTTTGGATTTCCCCGGCAAATGGCCGGAAGCCGATGACCCGGGAAGACATAATGCCTTCACCCTTAGTGTCGATCACGAACTCACCGCGATAACCCAGAAGTCCGCGGGTCGGACCTTCGAATATCAGTCGGCTCTGGCCGTTGGTCTGTTTCATATTGGTCATAATCGATTTTCGCCGACCCATCTTTTCAATGATCGTTCCAGCGGAAACATCCGGCACGTCGATCGTCACTTCCTCAAAAGGCTCTGATTTTATTCCGTCAATTTCCTTGATGATGACTTGCGGCTGGGACACTTGCAGTTCATAACCTTCGCGGCGCATATTTTCCAGCAAAATCGCGATGTGCAATTCGCCGCGGCCATAGACCTTGTAGTGATCGCCTTCAAAATCGATATGCAAACCGACGTTGATTTCCAATTCCTTTTCCAGTCTCTCGCGGATCTGCTTGTTGGTCACGAACTTCCCTTCCCGTCCGGCGAACGGCGAATCATTAACGATGAAGTTCAGGGAGATGGTCGGCTCGTCGATATGGATGGCCGGCAAGGCTTCCTGCTCGGGATTCTCACAAACCGTTTCCCCGATAAAAATATCCGCCAAGCCCGCGATCATCACGATGTCGCCGGCTACGGCCTCTTTGACTTCTTTGCGTTCGGTGCCATGGAAAGTATACAGCTTGGTAATCCGGCCGGTCCGGGTTTCACCGGTCGGCTTTTTGGCTACCACGGATTGACCGTCTTTCAAGGTCCCTTCGTAGATACGTCCCACCGCCATCCGGCCCAAAAAATTGTCATAACCTAGATTGAAAGCCTGCATCCGAAGCGGAGCGGCTACGTCGCCATCGGCGTGCTTGACTTTGGCGATGATGGTTTCCAGAAGCGGGGTCAGGTCATGACCCTCGTCGTCCATATGCAGTTTCGCGATACCTTCGCGTCCGATCGCATACACTACCGGAAAATCCAGCTGCTCATCATTGGCGCCCAGATCCAAAAACAATTCGAAGACCTCTTCCTGCACGATGTCAGGTTGCGCCGCCGGTTTGTCGATCTTATTGATGACCACGATCGGTTTGAGCCCCAGCTCCAAAGATTTTTTCAAGACGAATCTGGTTTGCGGCATCGGCCCCTCTTGCGCATCCACGACCAAAACCACCGAGTCGATCGAACGCAATACGCGCTCGACTTCCGAACCGAAGTCGGCATGGCCCGGCGTGTCCACGATATTGATTTTCGTATCCTTGTAAAAAATCGAAGTGTTTTTGGCATAAATCGTGATGCCACGCTCCTTTTCCAAGGTGTTGGAGTCCATACTGACGGACTCGTCGGTCACCATCCCGGTCTGGCGCAAAATAGCGTCAGTCAAGGTGGTTTTGCCATGATCCACATGGGCGATAATCGCGATATTTCTGATTTCCATAGTTCTGCAAATTACAAATATTTTACAAATTTACAAATGTACAAATATTTTTCATTATTTAATATACTTTTTAAAAACCTGCTTCGTCTCCGCTCTAAGGAATTAAGTGAAAATTTACAAATACAATTTGTATATTCGTAAATTCGTACTTGATTCATAATTCGTAGAAATTAAAAAACTGCCGTTAACCAGCAGAAACAAGTTGATCTACTTCAAAAAGTATAGCTTTTTCTTGGAATTTTGTCAATAAAAAAGCTGAGGATTGGGCCCGGAAGTGAATGAGGGACACTTCCTGAAGGCGGATAATATCCGCCCAATCCTCAGCAAACCCTTGATTATGCCAGCCCATTGAATGAACGCCGGGTTTAACGTTCAGTGGCTGATGCGCCTAGCGTCGCAACCGTCCCAAGGAAAGGCCTCAGGCTTCTCCCAATGCCTACGCACAGCCGGCATTCCTTAGGAAAATCCCATACCGGATGGGAGCGCGCCAGCGAGCAATATCGCCTGAAAAGGCAATCCGCAAGCTCGCCATTTACAATCTAGCATACGGCTCCGAAAAAGCAAATCAAAAAGCAGCCTGTGGACGACTGCTTTGGACGGCTGTTTTTTTGCTTTCCGGCGATTATTTTTTCCGGCCAGTATCAATTCCGAAAACCTTATACAGCGCGCAAAAACCGGTAATAGCGGTCAGGATTAAAACCACACCGACCGCATAGAGTGTCGCCGTAAATCCGTTAGCTTCCAACAGGAAGGCTGCCGCGACTAATGCGATTCCCACAACCGCCCGGATAATCCGGTCGGCTCCGCTTTCGTTTTTTACCATATTTTTAAAAAATCACTTATTTTTCTTCTTCGGTTTTGATTTCATTGGTCTTTTTGAATTTGACCACGTACGTCGGCTCGTATTTGTTACTGAATTCATCCACCACTTCGACTGTTTTGCCGTCCATCAAGGTCGTCATCGCGATGTCGTTCAAAAGTTCTTCATTAGCCGCCACCTCGCTTTTGAGATCCTCGTATTTCTCATAGGACTTGCCCATCGCGTTCTGCACCCGGGTTTCGATCTGCTTCTTCTTGTCACGCAGCTCCTTGGATTTTTCCACGATTTCGGTATAGTCATCGGTCTGCGCCAGCGCATCCTTATACATCTCGCGGATGCCCTTCATTTCTTTTTTCATCTCGCGGATCTCATTGAATACGGTTTGCATGTCTTGCATAGTAAATATGTTTTTAATAAATTAGCATTGCTTAAGCTTATCATATTCCTGAGCTTAAGAAAATACCTTAATCCTAATTTCCGGCTATTCATACCGCAACGCGTCTATCGGACTCATCGCCGCGGCTTTGCGGGCCGGATAGAAGCCGAAGATTATACCTACCGCCGCGGAAACGCCGAAGGCCAGCAAGATTGAAGACAGTGAAACCTCCGCCTCCAGATTTATGATATTGGAAATCACCCAAGAAGCGATCCAGCCCAACAATATCCCCATAGCTCCGCCCAGAAAAGTCAGGACGATGGCTTCCGCCAGAAATTGCAGGTTGATATAGATTTTGCGGATACCGACCGCTTTGCGCAGTCCGATTTCGCGCGTCCGTTCCGTGACGGTCGTCAGCATCATATTCATAATCCCGATCCCTCCCACCAAAAGCGAGATGCCGGCAATCGAAGACAGCAAGACCGTAAATGTGCCGGTGATGCTGGACGCGGTCGCCACGATATCTGATTGGTTTATGGTGCTGAAATCAGCCTGGGCCGGATCGGTTATCTTATGGCGCGCCAAAAGCAGATCAGTGATTTGTTGCTGGGCGGACGCGATGGAATTTTGGTCGGAAGCCGCCACGCTGATCGAAGAGACATATTCATCCCCCGACAAAAAATGCTGGGCGGAAGTCAGCGGGATATAAATTGAGTCATCCGGATTGGAAAATCCCGAACCGCCCTTGGAGAGCATCACGCCGACGACTTCGAAATCGATATTCTGGATGCGGATGGACTTGCCGATCGGATCGACATCCGCGCCGAACAAATCATCCCGCGCCGTCGAACCCAAAACCGCGACCTTGGCTGATGTCTTGACTTGCTGTTCGGTCACGAATGTCCCGGAATCGATACTGATATTGCGCACTGCCGGATATGCCGGTACGGTCCCGATGATTTGCGTATTGGTATTGTTGCTTTTGGCAGTCACCTGGTACCGCCGGGAAACTTCCGGCGCCACGCCCTGCAGGTCCGTTATTCCGGCGGCAATCGCGTTAGCGTCTTCAAAAGTCAACGTCTGCGCGCTGCCCCGCCCGCCGCTCAAACCGCTGCCGCTTCTTTGGGCGCCGGGTGAAATCACGATCAAATTCGAACCGATCGCCTGGATATTGGCCTCGATCGAATTCTGCGCGCCTTGCCCGATCGCCACCAAGGCAATCACCGAAGCGATGCCGATTATGATACCCAGCATCGTCAAACCGGACCGGACCTTGTTGCCGGCCAGCGACCAGATAGTTTCTTTGAATAAATCCCTGAACATATTTTTTACAGCTAACGGTTGAAATATTTTTTTATCAGCAAACCTTCTTTATCGCACGGATTATCAATAATCACTTATGCATTATGACCGACTTTCACATCAGACTCGATCAATCCGTCACGGACCGAGATTATACGGTCCGTCAGGTCGGCGATTTCTTTTTCGTGGGTGATGATTATGATCGTGTGTCCCTTGCTGTTGAGTTCGCGCAAGGTCTCCATCACGATATGGCTGGTTTTCGTATCCAAGTTTCCCGTCGGCTCATCCGCCAAAATAATTGAAGGATTGTTAATGAGCGAACGGGCGATGGCTACGCGCTGCATTTGGCCGCCTGATAACTGATTGGAAAGGTTATGGAACTTGTTTTCCTCCATCCCGGCGTAACGCAAGCATTTTCTGGCCCGCTCCTCCCGCTCTTTCGGGGATATGTTCGAATATACCAGGGGCAACATCACATTGCGCAAGACCGTGGCCCGCGGCAATAGATTGAAAGCCTGGAAAACGAACCCGATCTTGTTTCGGCGCAAATCCGACAATTCATCGTCATCCAACTGGGAAACTTCCGCGCCGTCCAAAAAATACTGTCCGCCGGTCGGCGAATCCAACGCGCCCAAAATGTGCATCAAAGTGGATTTTCCGGAACCGGACGGACCGATGATGGACACGAACTCGCCTTTTTCGATCCTGAAGGAAACGCCCCTCAAAGCGGTCGTTTCCACATCGCCGTTGCGATAAATTTTTACTAAATCTCTACACTCAATCATATTTATTAAGCACTAAACTCTAAATTACAAATCCTAAACAAATTCCAAATCATAAATTTAAAAACTAAAACTATTTTTTAATTTATTATTTTGGTCATTATAATTTGTTTAGGATTTGAGATTTTAAATTTTGGATTTCCAATATTTATCCTCCGAGCCTGCTGCCGCCCAGTCCCGGCAATCTGATGCCGCTGCTGTTCCCTCCCGAGGTCGCCGTGCCGGACGCATCCGCATTGATGGTCTGGATGACAACGATATCACCGACATCCAATCCGCCGGTTATTTCCGTTTCTGAATTATTAGTCAGGCCGATTTCGACCGGCACTTGCCGCGGAGTCGTCCCGTCGTCCAGCGTCTCGACATAATTGCTGCCATTCCGCGTTCTTATGGCGCTGTTGGGCACGGTGATGACATCCTGTTTGGCACCCGTGATGACGGAAGCGGAAACGCTCATCCCCGGCTTCAGCAACTCATTCTGGTTATCAAAAGAAATTTCAGCGTCATAGGAAACGACATTCTGACTCGTCTGGCCGATCGTATCGATCTTGGCCACTTTACCGGTGATCGTCGCGTCGGAAAGCGCGCTTATTTTTATCGTGACCTTATTGCCGACCTTCACTTGGGCGGCATCAATCTCATTGATGGAAACCCTGGCCTGGACATCCTTGGTGATGACCGAAGCCAGCACATCCGAACGGGAAACCGAATCCCCCGCTTCGACGCTGAGCCCGGTGACGATTCCGTCAAAAGGCGCCCGGATATAATAATCATTTAATTTTTCGCGCGCATCCGCCAAGGAGTTCCTGCTTTGTTCCAAAGATACCCGCTGTCCTTCCAGACTCAGTTTGTTTATCGATTCGTGATCAAAATCCCTCTTGGCCTGGGTGTATTTAGCCTTCGCGCTCTCCAGACCCAATTCCGCGTTCCGCACGGTTTTTTGCGCGTCTTCATTATCCAGCAGGGCGATCAGTTCGCCCTTTTTTACCGCCTGTTCATTTTTCACATAGACGCTTATGACATCGATCGCATCACCGGCCACGACCGGTTTCAAATCTACCTGACTTACCGCTTCCGCTTGTCCACTGCCAGAAACCGAAGTTATCAGATTCCCCTTTCCGACTACCACGGTCTTATACCGCACCGCTTCAACTTCCGGATGCGTCTTAGCGTACCAATAATAGCTTCCCCCGGCTATCACCAGCGCGGCCACGATCCAAAGATAATGTTTTTTCGCCATATCAGTTGGTTTGATTATTATTAAATACCCGGATCAAGCTGGCATTTATGACCCCACTATCATCAGGACTGCCCATAACCACGATCTGGTCATCCGCTTTCAAATCGCCCACCTTCAAATCGTCCTGGCGGGATTTTATCAATGTCTTATCATTGACCGCGACAGTATATTCCTTATTATCTCTGTCTTTGACGATTATATTATTATCCGTGACGGAAATGACGGTTCCGGCCAACCCGTGGCCATTGCGCAAATCGCGTCCTTCCAATTGACGCATCATCTTATCGGGATATCTTGATCCATCAAAAAATCCAGGTCCGCCCATCGGCCCCGGTCCGCCGTCAAAGCGCGGCCCCATAAAATTGCGTTCATAATTCCGGCCGAAATCCGCCGAAAACCTAGCTTTGTGCAAACCGACTGCCACGCCGGTTCCGAAGCTGACAACTGCGACCAAAAATACGCCGACGACAGCGGCGATGGTTTTAAATGTTTTGGATCGGATGAATTCTTGCATATTTTTCATATAATAATTACGCTTTAAATGTATTTATGCTTATGGTTAGCCTCCAGATATACGCTAAAAGAAAATAGCAGGACCGTTACTGGTGCCAAAATAGCGACCACGCTGACCGTCGGGAAAGTTTCCATCAAAGAATAAGCGAATTCGTTCCAGTTTTGCGCCACCACCCACATATCGGAAAAAGCCAAGGAAACCAGGTTCCAAAATTCCGATTGCCAAACCGCATCGCCAAAAACAAAAACAGCTGCCAAAAAAACCGCCATCGAAAATCCCAGTCCCAAACGGGAAACCAGCAATTTCCTTCTGACAGCCCTGTCTTTTTCCCTCGCCACAGCCTGAAAAATCCGGCCCTCAAGCTCGGAAGACGGATGAATTTCCGCCATATTACTAAAAATTTCGTGCAATTTGTAATCCATATACTAATAATACGACCAACTCGCCTGAACGGACGCGCCTATTAAAAAAGACGTTTCTACTGATATAGGCACATCAGCTACGCCCTCTCGTATGCCTATATATAAAAAAATAATGATTTAAATTTTTATTTATAAAGAAAAAGAAAACCGCTCATACAGACACGATTTTCTGTTGAGCGGTTTAGGCCCTGAAGTCTACAAAGCCCCTAATCCTGCAGGCGAAGCATTTTTTATCAGCTGGGGCCGAGGTAGATATCTTATGAATATCCCAATCTCCTGCTCCATGACGCTTCAATCTCAGTACATATCTTTTCCCATCTGGACCTCTGAAGACTTGTCCAGCAAAAATAAATTCTGAGATTCCAACCTCGCCATATTCAAACTCGAGGCGAGATTTTTCTTTATGAACACCTACATCAATGATTAGAGACAGAGCTGTATTGAGGCCGAGAAGAACACGATTATCTACTGTTTTCAGAATAGATGTTCGTTGCTCTTCTATTGTGTGACTTTCTTCCGAACACAAACTCATAAGATAGAGTTTGCTTTGTAGAAAAGGACGGGTATCTCTATCCTCCTCCCCCGAAAGACCATCACCATCAATAGGGCCTTTCCAGACAGTAAAACCCTTTCCGAGAAACTCACCATGGCCAGCGATATCACAAATGACCAATTGCTCATTTCTCATTTCTACCGCGTTGGAAAATAAAGCAATGGCCTCTTTAGGATGCTGGATGACCCATTGAGCATCTTCTGTGTTCAATGAATCAAGCTCACTCTGATGTTCAACTAATCTACCAAACAATGTACTGATCTGTTTTGCGTTCATTGTTGCCTCCTTTTGAACGTGTTTACAGAAAAAATTGCAATAAATTGCCAATCAGTTTATTGCAATAGAAAAAGATTTAATAATCACTTTCTAATATAATAAACATTGAACTAAAAATGTTATCACATAATTATTTTTTTGTCAAATATAGACAGTACGGAAGACTACAACAAGCCTTTAAATACGAACTGCTACCCCAAACAATAAATATAGTATTAAAATTACTTAATTTTGCACTACAAAAAGAGAGCACAGCATGCAATAAGAAACTTTTACAAGCCCTCTTTCATTAGCCCGCTTAATAGCCTGGCTTTCGGACTTTCAACGTATCATCTTCGCACGGCCGTGTGAAGATGATACATCGCAAAAAACTATTGGGCAAAATATAAAAAAGCGGGGCTAGCCGTGAAATCCACGGACTAGCCCCCTTGCATCAGCCACCCTGGGCTGGCGCCCAAGTCCTTTCTCCCATTTTTTGTCGGGTGAAGGCCGCCAGCTCTGATATTTTTTTGTCCAAATTATAGATTTCGATACGCATACGCGTATCGCCTTTCCCCGGGACGGAATGTCTTGATACGGCATCGATGATGATGTCCCTTTGCCGCGAAGCCCGTTGGGAAAGGTCGATGATTTCCATTGCTGCGTATTCGAGCGAAAATCGTTTATCCAATACCCAGTGGCTGATCCGCTCGCCTTTTTCTTCATCCTCGAAGCGGTAATGGATCAACCAAAATTCAAATTCCTCCGAATCCACCCATTCACCGACGTTGAAGGCATACTCTCCGGCAAGGTCCCTCCGCTCTTTCTCAGCCGGACTTATTTCAGGAACATGCATGATATGTTTATTGCGCATGCTCGCTAAACTCCTTTCCCGGATAGACTCAAAAGGCCTGAACGAGAGAGACTCTAATTTATTCTTTACGAAATCTCTCACCCTCCATGCTTTTATCGACTGTTTCGATTCCGAAATTGGAACCAGATGCGGCCGCAAAACTTCCAGCACCCACGGATCAGCCATCAGAATCTTGTGGAATTTTATCACTTTCATACATCCTCCTTCGCCCTATAGGCTTTGAGATTTTAATCCGGAGATTTTTCCTCCCGCCGGAGTTTTTGTCCGGTTTATAGGAAATTCCTCCCTTTGGCTTTAATTTGTAAAAGAAAACTCACGAACAGGCCTTCCCTGATTCGATATCGAAGAATATCACAAAAGCCGTTCAAAGTCAATGAATTTAGTCCAAGCGGGTGAAAAGAAAAAATGCGCCCGCAAAGGACGCGCCTCTTCTTTTCGCCCGTTTGGCAGTCCGGCTTTCAGACTTTTGCTGTGTCATCTTCGTATGGCCGTGCGAAGATGACACGTTGGGAAAATTTCGGATCGGTCGAATTTTCCGGATCGATAGATCAGGCCGGCCAGATATTTTTGAGGCTCGCCAAAGCCCGCGTGTGCTGGCTTTTGACGGCGTTGTACGAAAGATCGAGAATTTCCGCAATTTCTTGCAAGGAGAAATCGTCTTTATAGCGCATCAGCAGAAGAATGCAGCAGCTAGACGCACCCGCGTTCCGGAATATCCCGGTCAGTAGAAAGAATATGGCGCCCGGCTGACATAGCGGACCGTATTTTCCTTGATTATGAAAATATTAAAATTTTTTAAATTCAAAGAATATTCGAATGTCATCAATGTGACTTTAGCCAAGAAGGGACCTCGGCGGCACCACTGCAAAAAAATTTTCAAATTCCGTTCTTCTCCTTCAGCTTCGATGACGACACTGCCGTTTTCCGCCCTGTCCGCGTAACCGGAAAGGCCTAGTTTCATAGCCTCCTCCATCGCGGTCCGCCTGAAAAATACGCCGTGCACCCGGCCGTGGACAATGACGCATAAATGTTTTTTCATCGATTTGGACTTAGTTTTATCAACGGATAAAACAATTTCCGCACCGGTTTTATTTCCGCCGAATATCGGCGATTACTCCAAACTTCTTTTCAGGCTGGCCAGTGCCCGCGCATGCTGGCTTTTGACGGTGTTATAAGGCAAGTCGAGAATATGGGCGATTTCTTGCAAAGAAAAATCGTCCTTGTACCGCATCATCAGAAGGACGCGGTAATTATCCGGAATTTCTTGCAACTTCCTTTCCAACTCTTGCGCTGAATCATTGCCAGCCAAGACCTCCTCCAGTCGAGGACCGTCCTCGACCATGTTTTCCAATTTATTGTTTCCTTCCCCATCTAAAAAATTGGAAAATGGCAATGACTTTTTCTTTTTGAAAAAATCATAGGCCGTGTTCTTGGCGATGGTGAAAAGCCAGGTTTTGAAATTCTTTTCCGGATCGAATTTTTTGATATTTTTCCAGGCCTTGATGAAAGTTTCCTGTACCAAATCATCCAGCGAATCCCGGTCCTGGGTGAATTGATATAGAAAATTGTAAACCGGTTTCAAATATCGGCCGACTAGCCGCTCGAAAGCCGCATCTTCCCCATCCAGGAAATCCGCAATCAATTGTCGATCGTCTTTTTCCATTGTTTTTGCCGGCCGGCGCTCTACGCGCCGTATGTCCGGGTGATTTTGGAACCGGCTTCTTATATGCATCCGTAGATGAAGAATATAACTTCCTCCCGACAAATTGTCAATCGCGATTTCGATGAGCTAGTCCATAAAGTAGAATGGGACAGCTAATTGCTTTATCTCGGACAAGCGGTAATCAAGCATCTTCTTGCCTACGAATATGGCCACGACTTTATTATCGGTCTTCGCCAAATTATCGATGTTTTCATGGAGCGAACCCTTGCGGCTTATGAAAGCGAAGTCAATATGGGCTGATGATTTTTCCTTAAGCTTTCCGGACTCCTGCGCGAACGCCGCCTGCGCCTTGGTCTTGATGTCCTTCTCCAGCGCGGCCGAATATTTATCTTCCAAGCATAACATAACCGCGATATCGCTGATAGAATGTTTTGAGGCCCACTTGACCGTGTATGGCAACCTATCCAAAAAGGATTCGCCCCGCGTCACCAGGACAACCGTGGTTTTTTTGTTCAATGGCGCCTTGGTCCGGTCCTGCATTTCTTCAGCTACTTGGAGATATCTGGCGACGAACGGCGTCAACAACGGCTCGATGATCAGGGTCAGAAGAATCGTCCACATACCTATTTCCACCAGTCCTTCCATACCGGAAAGTCCCAGGCTGATGATGGTTACCATCAGCACGGCCGGGATGGCGCCGGTTTCGCGCACGAACGAAATGAACAGCAGGTCACGCCAATCCAACCTCTCCTGTCCGAAGAAATGGAAACTGCCCAAGGAAACGAACACCGCGACGGGACGGATGATAAACATAAATATCAAGGCGGCCACGATACCGATCGGCGCATAGGTCAGCAATTGCACCGGATCGACCAAAGCTCCCAACAGGATAAATATGATCGGTTTCAGGAAACCATCCACCAAATTATTGAAAAATCTCTCAGTCTCGCTCAAATGTTCGGTGATATGGAAAACCAACCCGGCCACAAAAGCGGCCAGATATCCGCTGCCGCCGAAGAAGATGGCGCCGGTGAAAATTATGACCGGCACCGAGATGAAAAAAGCGGCATCAGCCTCGAATTCCTCCCCATACAGATGCTTGGCGCGCAAAAGGAGCTCGAGGAAAAAGTAGCCCGCCAAGCCTAGCAAGGCCCCAAAAAACAGCTGGGCCGCCAATACCGTCGTGCTTTCATAACTGAAGATGGCCTGATACCACTGGTTGATGCCGCCGGAAAAACCTCCACCCACCGCCAACGACAAAAAAACCACCGTCAACAAAGTACCCACTACGTCCGTAACGGCGCTCTCCGAAACGATGATGTCTTTTATGGAACGGTTATGGAAACGCAGCCTTTTCAAAACCGGAATAATCGCCGCCGGATCGGTCGAAGCCAACAAAGCCCCCAGCAGGACGGAAGCCAGGACGGATATTTCCAATCCGAAAATCCCCCCTAGAAACCAGATGGTCCAAGAAAACAAAAAGGCCGTGATAAGCAGGCCAACGAAGGAAACGGAAAATATTTTCCAAATCAGCTTCTTGAAATTGGCGAAAGGCGTTTCCAATCCGCCCGCGAACAATATCAGGGTGGCACCGAAACTCACGATTACGCCCAAAAGCTCTTCATTACCGAGGATAGGCGTCAACAGCGGCTTAGCGGCTAAGCCTAGGAAAATCGCCAGGATAAAAGAGGGCAATTTGATCAGGTGGGACAGATAAAAGACTATGAAGCTCAACATAAACAGGGCCGCCAAAACGAAAAAGGCTACCAATATACCATGTTCATGATTATGTTCCAGGGCCTGATAAATCATCCCGCCGAAATTGGAAACCGACCAGACCGCTGAAATTCCCAAAGCGGCCATCAAATAATTTCTGGTATTTTTATTCATATAATTTGTCGGTACCGTCAATCAGCTGTGGATTTTCCATTCACGCTGCCTGAGGTACCCAAAGAAAGCAACCTATTCAATCTACCACTTCTGCAAAAAAACACAATATCACCCCTCCCATCCTCAAGACCTTTTCCGATACCAAAAAAGATATGCCGCTCCGACGGCCGCCCCCGCGCTGAAAAAAAACGCTTGGAACGCTACCGGCAGGCCGCCAAGATATGCCCAAACGAAAGCCAGCGGAACCACGCCTAAAATAGTGGTGGACAAATACATCCGCCAGCCGATGCCGGTAAAAAGTCCCAACGCATAACTCAGGACGTCCACCGGCGTCACCATACGCAAAAACAAGAGGAGCCAGAACAGTTTTTTCTCCGGCAGATCCGTATATGTTTTCCGGATCTTTTCGATGTCCATCACGCGCCCCACCAGGCCAGTTCCGAACTTCCGGGCCAGCCAGAAAGCGATGATGGAACCCAAAATCCACCCGCCGACGCTCAAAACGGCCGTCCAAAAAGCGCCCCAAACCGCCACCAGGACCGGGATGAAAGGCAGGCTCGTCAGCGGCGCCGCGACTACCGCCAAGGCGACTCCTATGACATATGCCGTCCCGCCGACCAGCTTATCCTGCCCCAAAATATCCAGAAAAAATCCGGTGTATTTCTGCGACAGGAAAGCCGATCCGACAAACAGAGCGGCCACCGCTGCGGCGGGCAAATATTTTATGATATTTTTCCCCATACTCATAATTCCAAGTTTGCAGCATAAGTTCCAGCCGCGTAACCCGTGCTCCAACACATCTGCAGATTATATCCGCCGGTCGGACCGTCCAAATCCAGGATTTCGCCGGCTAAAAAAAGATTGCTGACGATCCGTGAACGCATCGTCCTGGAATCGACCTCTTTGGTATCCACGCCGCCGCTTGTAACGATGGCTTGGTTGTAGCCGGTCGTCCCATCGGCCGTCAGGCGCAGGTCCTTGAGCAATCCGGCCAATTTTTTACGCTCTTCTTTGGTGACAAAATTGATTTTCTTCCTGGGGTCGATGCCGGACAAATCCGCGATTACCGCGATCATCTTTTGCGGCAAAAGCTCCGGCAGATAATTTATGAAATCTTTGTTGCTGTTTTCTTTGAAATCCCGCTGGAGACGCGCGTCCAATTGTTCATGGTCCAGCGCCGGTTTCAAATCGATGGAAATGATAACTTTGCCTTTTGCCATCAGTTCTCCGGCTTTCTTGCTGAGGTCCAATACGATCGGACCGGTCAAGCCGAAATGCGCGAACATCATCTCGCCAAATCTGGAATCTTGCTTTCTATTGTTCTGCAAAAGATTGATAGCCACGTTTTTCAAACTCAAACCCTGCACCTCTTTGACCCAATTTTCTTTGGTCTTGATCGGCACCAGAGCCGGTGCCGGCGGAATGATCTTGTGTCCCAAATTTTCAGCCCAGCGATAACCGTCCCCGGTCGAACCGGTCACCGGATAGGATTTGCCACCGGTGCATAAGATAAACTTGTCGGCATAGATCCTCCTTGCCGGAAGCATAGCTTGTTTTTCCGCTGACACATATCCTTTCTCGGCCAATTTCACGCTGGCAATTTTTCCGCCGCTGGCAACCGGCGCCACGTCAAAGCCGGCCACCTGGGCATCATAGATCATTTCAACTCCGTTTTTTTCCAAATATTTTTCCAACACCCGCAACACATCCTGCGCCCGATCCGATCGCGGAAAAACCCGCCCGCCCCTCTCGATTTTGGTCGGAACATTCCGGTCTTCAAAAAATTTGATAACTTCTTCCGGGCCATATGCCGCCAAGGAGGAGAATAAAAATTTTCCCTGCTTGCCGAATTTCTTGATGATTTCCTTGTCGTCAAATTCGGCCTGCGTCAGATTGCAGCGCCCCTTGCCGGTGATCAAAAGTTTTTTGCCTAAACCGTTATTTTTTTCAAGCAAAACCACGCGCGCGCCCAGTTCGGCTGCCCGTCCGGCCGCCATCATACCGGCCGGCCCGCCGCCGATCACCACGATATCAAATTTCGGCCCCGAGGCCGATCCGCCTCGGGCGGATAGGTTCTTATTTTTCATAATATTACAATCCTAGCATCTTACTCCGTTTTATCCAATCCATCAATAGCTTTCCGGAAAAACAAAAAGCTCCGCGTGAAGCGGAGCTTTTTTTTCGCGAATCGAACTAGACTCTTGATACGTTGATAGCGTTCGGTCCTTTCGGGCTCTCGCTAACTTCGAATTGAACCCGGTCGCCTTCTTTCAGGTCATTGAACTCTACACCTTGTAGTTCTTTTGCGTGAAAGAACAGATCCTTGTCTTCACCATCTTGTGTGATGAATCCGAATCCACGATCGGTCAATCGCTTGATTGTTCCTTGTGCCATTTTGATATAGTACAAATTGATTAAATACACATACCGCAATGCAAAGGAAGTTCGACTACGCTACTGCTGCACGCTACTGTGATTAAAACCACTATAGCATACCCTGCGCGCTTTGTAAAGGGGGCGGGTGCGGGACAAAAAAAGAAGCCTATGTTTCCCCAAAAAAGGAAACATAGACTGCAAGCCTGTTACGGTTGGCTGAACGCGATTTTAAGGGCGTTTTCACGCTGCGGTTCCGCATCACCGATGACATAGCCGGCAGAAAAATGCTTTTTTCCGCCGATATAATAATAACAGCCTGCCATGGCATAATTCACCTCCACCAATTCCGCTGCCGCCGGAATCAGGCATACCGCGTCCGGAGCGACTTGGAACGGGATGATTTCTAAGTTTATCCTCGCGCCCTCCAGCATGATTCCAAAAAAAACCAACAGTACCGCCGACAAGAACGATTTGATCTTCCTCATTCCACTCTCCTCCTTTTTTAAACTAAAAAGTGCTCGGCTTACGCCATATATCACAACTAAACAAATCTCAAAAAGTTATTTCTCCAAATCCAGCACTTCATCGATCCGGATCTGTTCCACGAATTCCGGCACGTGGGAAACCAAAATCATCGCGCCGGCATATTTATCCAAAGCTTTGGCGATGACCGGCAAATGGCGGAAATTAATGTGATTGGTCGGTTCGTCCAGAATCAGAAGTCCCGGCTCCAACAGCACCAGTTGCGCGAAAGCTACCAAACCTTTCTGGCCTTCCGACAAGGTCCCGATCCTGGCGTTGATGATTTGCTTGTCTATCAAAAAACCGGCCGCCACGCTGCGCAAAAATTCTTCATTTTCCTCTTTCATCACCGCAGCCAGGGCGTCATGCACCGTGTCTTCAAAATTGAGCGTGGAAAAATCCTGCCGGTAATATCCGACTTTCACGCCTTCGGCGATGGACGCCCCGGCGGCTCGGCCCGTGGCCAGCGCTTCGATCAAAGTGCTCTTGCCGATCCCGTTGGGTCCAGCGATCAAAAGATGCTGCTTTTTACGCAACGAGATGTTGGCTTGTTTTTCCACCAGCTCGTGGTTATGCATAATCTTGAATGAGGAGATTTTCAAAACCTCCCCGCCCAATTCGGCCTGGGCCGGAATTTCAAAATCCCGGATCGCCTTGTCTTCCCGGCGCACGTCCACTTTCGCCTCCTCCATCGCTGCCGCTTTTTCGCGCATCTTCTTGGCGACCAGCCTCATCCCGCCGCCCTTATTGGCGAAGAAGTTGGCTTTCTCCTTATTGGCGATGATTTCTTTTTCGTATTGCGCGTTCTTCCTTTTTTCCTTTTCGATCTGCGCTGCGATTTCTTCCACCACTACATAGTAGTCCCCGGTATATTGTTGGGTCTTATGCGTAAAGACATCCAGATAGACCACGCCGTCCGTGAACATATTCAAAAAATCCGCGTCATGGGAAATGACGATGCAAGTCTTGTCATACATTATCAAAAATTGGGTCAAGTGTTCGATGCCGGCCCGATCCAAATTATTGGTCGGCTCGTCCAAAATCAGGATATCCGGATCCTGGATCAAAGCGGAAGCCAAAAGCAAGCGCGCCTGCTGGCCGCCGGAAAAATCTTTGATCAGCCGGTCGCCAGGCGCTTTCAAATTGACCACTTCCAAAACCTCCTCGATCCGCCGGTCAAGCTCATAGTCCTTTCCGGAAAAACAAGCCGCGAAAAATTCCCGTGTCGTAAACGACAATTGTTGCCTCGGAATGACCTGTTTGGCATAGGCGATCTTCAAATCTGGATCGACATAAATCGAACCGTCGTGCGCCTGCATCTCTCCCGTAATCAGATTGAGGATCGTGCTCTTGCCGGCCCCATTCTGGCCCATCAGCGTGACTTTGGATCCGCGGCGCAACGCGAAAGACGCCTCGTCCAAAATAGGCTTGTCGCGTCCGTATTCGAAGGATACCTTATTGAATCTGACCGCCACGTTATCATTGGCCATAGCCGGTGGAATAAAAAAAATAATATCGAGTTTCCATAGTACAACATATTTTTGTTTTTGGGAAGCGTTTTCTGGGAATAACAGCCTTCCCATCGGCCTTAGATTGGCTTTCAAGCCGCGTAATTTTAAAAAATAGCCCGGATTTATCGGTTTTTTAAAACAAAAACCCCTAAAAATACAGGCCCGTCCATTACAGCTGAATGGACGGGCCTGACGCGGATAATTTTTATCCGAACGCCTCCGCTTCACGGCGAAGACGGTTGAATGAGAAGAGCGGGTGCGCGGCACTCAAAAAGAAAAAGGTCGCCTCCAATATTTCTTCGTTTTCTTCGATACCGACGTTGAAAAAAACATATTTGAGAAACGTGTCTACGTTTTGCATCGGAACCAAAATGCCATGCCAACTGAAAACCGTCTTGCATTCCAAAAGAGCGCAATCGCGGTGGGCAGACATCCCCACGCGATCCTCTTCTTGCGTCAGTTTGGTCTGACACAATATACAAGCTTTGGCTCCCCATTTTGCCCTTGGGCCGCCGCGGCGAGCCCATCTCTTATTTCTGACAGGCTTCCTATAAATCACTTTACTCATACTTTTCCTCCCTTTAATTTTTAAACAGCCCACCACATCACTATTTTAATATAATACAACTATTATGATCGATTATGCCAATATCAAGCAAATGGCAAGATTATGCCTTTATCGCATTTTTCACGTAATTTTGCCGTTTTTCCGCCTGCCATGTTAGAATAACCCCAGACTTATCATATTAATACCAAGCTTATGAAAATCAAAATCGTCGACGGGTTTGAAATAAGAAACAGCCTTGACCCGGATTTCTGCGCCATTGAAGACAGTCAGAGCCAGACCTACATTCCCAAGGGCGAACTTTGGCTGGAAAAAAGCTATTCTCCCGAAAAAGACCGGATCGTGCAAAGTTTCCTGGCCGACCGGAAATTGAAAACCGAACTTGGCGCCAAAAAATATGGCGCTTTTGTCCGCCACAGGATCGCCGGCGCGGCCAAAAAGACAACTGGTACAAAAACGGAACCGTTCAAAATAAAACTGCTTGGAAAATCGGCGGGATTCAAAATATTTTTAGTATCCGGCCGGGAAGTGCGTGAAAAACTGGATCCGGATTTTTTCCTAGGCGGACATAATCTGGTATACGGCTATGTCCCAAAAAACGAAATCTGGATCGATGACGCCCAGGACAGCAGGGAAATCAAATATACATTGCTCCACGAACTGCACGAAGCCAAACTGATGAAAAAAGGCACGAGCTATGACAACGCCCACGATTTCTCGCTCGCGACCGAAAAAGCCGCCCGCAGAAACGACGGCTTCGGACGCTATCCCAAAGACAGCGGCTTTTAATTTTCTTTTTCCACTACGACCATCCGGCGCAAAACCAAATCCTTTTCCTTGCGGATAATTTTAGTGTCGAAACTGAACCAAACGCGCTCAAAGGTTTCCAAATCCATCTTGCGCACGCCGGCCAATTCCGGATCCTGCAGATAGATATATTTTTGATCCATTTCCACTACCACGGAAAAATGCCCGTCATCTTCCGAAAACCATTCCACGATAACGGGGATGCCCTTAGTTAAAAATTTTTTGATGTCTTTCAGCCGGGCGGAATCTTTCAGGGACGCGGCAAAACCGAGTTTTTTGGCCGCTTTGACGATGGCGAAACCGGTGATGCCCTTGTCCGGATTGCATTTGGTAATTTCCCCTAACTCCTCCTCGCTTTTCTCCACGCCATAAAAATCCAGCACCATCTTCAAGGAAGCCGGCCCGCAAAATCCGGGTTTTTGCCGATAAGGTTTCACGTCAAGCATAGATTTTATGAATAAATGATTATAGGACAATTAAAGCTTAGCATGGGAATCGGCGACTAACAAACAGGGTCCGGATGGCCGGATTATCCTGCCGGCCTAAAAACCGAAGTATGCCGACAACCCGAAAACCGCATGGATGGTCGCGGCCAGGATAGCCGAAACGGCCAGGCGCGGATGCCACTTGAAAGGAATGAGATTGATGCCCTTGCGGTTAAGCGCACCGACCGCAGCCGTGGCCAGTAACAGCAGATACGTCAAAATCCCCCCGTACATTATCAACGGCTTCCCCAAAAACAAAGCGTAGGCGATATCTCGGACCATATGCTTATTCCACGATTAATTTCCCCACCATCCCCATCTGCCTGTGGTTGGCAACGCTGCAATAATACTCGAACGTGCCGGACTTGTCCGCCCTGAAAACGATCGAATCGCTTTCGCCGGCCTTCAATAGCTTCGTACGCGCACCGAATCCCTCAACCGCCCAATCGTGCATCCCCTGTTCCACCGTCAGGTTTATCCGGACCAAATCACCTTGCTTGACCCGGATTTCCTTAAGCGAGAATTCGAACGGTTTGGCGGAAAGGTTAAATATTTTTTCATCCGCTTCCCTGCTACCTGCCGGAGTTTGGGAAGAAATTTTCCGGTCGGCAACCTGATCGCCTGCCGGACGGTTTTTCGCCAAAAGATAGATTCCGACCAGCGCGATAACGATTATCACGACGACCGTCAGATTTTTCCCGTTGTTTTTTTCCGGCGGCGATTGGCCTTCCGGCATCATCTCCTCAACCATATTATTTTGTGAATTAAAAAAATACTATTCTAATGGCATCAGCGCGGATTATCCAGCCTAGCCAGACGTTCATCAACTTTTTCCCAATTGACGATATTCCAGAAAGCTTCGATAAAACCGCCTCTTTCGTTTTTGTAGTCCAGATAATAAGCGTGTTCGAAAACATCCAGAACCAAAAGGATGTCCGCGTGAGGCATAAGCGAAGCGTTATGCTTTTCGACTTGCATCAGCATCAACTGGCAAGTTTCCGGCGCGCAGACCAGCGCCGCCCAGCCCGAGCCCTCCACGCTTGCGGCAGCCAAAGAAAACTCGCTCTTGAATCTGGCAAAGCTCCCGAATTCCCGGATTATCCTGTCCAAAATCCTGCCGCCCACCTTGCCGCCACCCTTGTTGTCCGGAGCCAAGTTCTCCCAAAAAAGAGAGTGCAGGATGTGCCCGCCGACATTGAAAGACAGGGCTTTCAATTCCGCCTTCATATCCAGCTCCGCCCCCTCCAGACGCGCCTTTTCAAATTTGTCCAAAATCGAATTAGCGCCTTTGACATAGGCGTCATGATGTTTTTCATAATGGAGTTTCAATTGGTTCTCCGAAATGAACGGCTCCAAATCCCGATAACCGTAGGGCAAAGGTGGCAGAACATATGATTTTTTTTCCATATGGTTGAAGAAAAAAATATTAGCCGGGAAATCCCATCCGCAAAAAAACAGCCTACTGTCGATCGTTATTAATACAACAAGATTGGGCCGCCTCTTTCGTTTCGAAACTCCGAAAGAAATATTCCCCCGCCGGATTGTATTATCTATGCCCAATAATCGGATAATTCAAAATTTATGCAAATACCAAAAAAATTGCCCCAATTTGAAAAACTGCCCGCCCTCTTTATCGCCAGTGGCGGGTACGAAGCCGACTTTTACCTGGCCCATAACGGTACATTGGAACTCCATAGCAAAATCAAATTGTCTCCCCGCGAAGAAGCCCGCGAAAAGCAAGGGTTCATCGGCCGCAAGGGCGGGGTGAAAAATCTCTCATCCGTTTCCCATCACGGCGCATATATCGAAGACCTCAAGAAAAAATTCCAGAAAAAAGTCCATGCGGCCATCCACGACCTGCTCGCCGAATACAAACTGGAGGAAATTTATCTTTTTTCGCCGCGCTATTCGGCCCAGCGGATCATAGACGGACTGGATAAAGCCGAACAGAAAAAGGTGCGGATGACATTTTTCTGCGAATACACTAAAAACAATCCGCTGGAGATGTTGACGGCTTTCTGGGAAACGGAACAGGAAGCGGTGAAACCTAGGCTGCCGCTGAAAAAAGAGCAGGAGAAAATCCTGCAAAGACCGACCATCAGATAGCGCGCCTCCTTCATTCCGCGATGGAAGCGTCGGAAAGCCGATTGCCAGTCCGCAAAAAATCCTATAAACTACCGGTATATCCGGACTGCGTCTAAGCCGCTTAACCAAGGAACATACTATGGACAACAAACCCATCCTCCTGCTATTGGAAGAGAACGAACTCAACATATCCGCGCTCTATTCCCTATACGCGCGGAAGATTCCGCACAAGAGCGCTTTTTGGGAACAGCTTTCCAACGAAGAAATATCCCACGCATCTTCCCTGGGCAACGACAGCGCCCGGGTCGATCCGGCGCGTTCCATCGTCGAAAATAAATTCTCCCGAGGCGTCATCCAATACGTGATGGATTTCGTACTCGAAGAAATCCGGCGCGCGGAAAAAGAAAACGTCACGCATTTTGACGCCTTGCAAACCGCCCTGCGCATCGAACGCTCCATCCTGGAAAAGAAATGTTTCGATATGTTCATGCCCGCGGATACGACCATCCAGGAACTGTTCCAAAAGATGAACGATGAAACGGAACAGCATATCCGGACCCTCACCGAGGAAATAGAAAGCCAGGGCACCTGACCAACCGCAAAAAATTCCACACTTAAAAAATACATCCGCCGGATGTATTTTTATTCCGCGCGATTTACCAGCGGACATATCGCCTATTTCCCGACGACTATCATCGCCTTTTTAAAATTTCCCGAGGGGACCGGCGGAATATTCTGGCCGCTCGGATATTGCCAGACGGAACGCAATAAGACATCTTCGTCATAGCGATACCCGCTTCCACGCTTCGTCCCGGGATCATTGGTGATGAATTCCCGAGCGGCCGGATCATAACCCGTGATGACCAACATATGCGCGACCGGACCCGGAGGCGTGTAGTAAGGATTGGCGAGCACTTGGCCAAAAGCCGGAACGATGACGAGCTTGCCGCCTTGCAATTCCTTTTTGATATCGGCAACGCCGATATCCTCCCTGACTGAAACATTGCTATGGCGCAAATATTGCTCAAAAATGCGTTTGACATCGAAAACGTCAGTGTCAAAACCGTATCCGAAAGTCCTCATTTCAAAATCATACATTTCCGAAATCCGCCTTTGCGCGTCAGAAGGAGATATCGATTCCACCCCGTCGACCCAGCCCATCGCCATAATGATCGAAGATTCCTCGCAAGCGTTCTGGAAGACGGGATCATCCCAATTTCCGGTCGGAGCTTGGATTACGAAAGGGACATCGAATTCTACCGGCTTATCCGTGGCGGTTTCCGAAAATATTTTTCCGCCTGGATCCATCGGAACCGTTTGCAAATCATTGCCGGCCTTCGGAACGTTTCCTGTTTGGAAATCAGACGGCGCACCGGTCCATCTTGTCCGACTATCGTCCAGCATCGCCAAAAAATAACCTCCGCCCAGGCCGGCTAAAATAAAAACTATTATAAACAAATATCTTTTTTTCATAAACCTCACCTATCGTAAAATTATACTACATTTCCTCCCAGCCTTACCGATCGGCCATAGTAATCTGGATTTAGTACAAACCCCGGGATGTTTTTCTGTCACACACCTGAAAACCGCCGACCGCTCCCGATCAAGCGAATAAGGCGGTGCTCGCGTATTTTTCCCCTCGATCCGGAGCGACAATGACGACGTTGCCGACTTCTAATGTCTTGGCCAATTCCAAAGCCGCGTGCAAAGCGGCGCCGGAACTCATACCCAAAAATATCCCTTCTTCCCTGGCTATCCTCCGGACGGCGCTATGCGCATCTTCGTCGCCGACATTGATTTTTTCATCGAACATTTCCGGATCATAGATTTCCGGCACGATCGCCTCTTGCATATTTTTCAAGCCCTGCAGCTTATGCCCGAGCGCCGGTTCAACGGCAATGATTTTGATAGCCTTATTTTTTTCTTTCAATTTACGGCTGATGCCCATCAGAGTGCCGGATGTTCCCAGTCCGGCGACAAAGTGGGTGATGTCCGGTACATCGGCCAGGATTTCTTCGGCCGTCACCTGATAATGGATTTCCGGATTATCCGGATTGGCAAATTGGTTCGGCATCCAATATTTGCCCGGACTTCCGGCCACCATCCGATGAGCCTCCATTATCGCCCCGTCCGTCCCCTGCTCTTTGGGCGTCAGGACTATTTCCGCCCCATAGGCCTTCAAGATCCTTCTCCGTTCTTCGCTCATACCCGCTGACATCGTCAGAACCGCCCGGTAGCCTTTGAGTGCCGCGACCATCGCCAAACCGATTCCGGTATTGCCGGAGGTCGGTTCAAGGATGATTTTGTCCCTGGTCAGTTCGCCGCTTTTTTCCGCCGACTCGATCATCGCCAAGGCGATCCTGTCCTTGATAGAACCGCTGGGATTCTGACCCTCCAACTTTATGTATAAATTAACCTTTGTATTCGGATTGATCTTACTGACCTTGATGACCGGCGTGTTTCCGATCAGGCTCAGGATATTTTGATGCAACATATTTTAACTTTCATTGGAATTAAAAAACCCTCGGGTGAGAGTATTTCATAGGCTGGAATTTTTGCAGTAAGATAAAATACTCTCTTGGAAATCAAGGTCTGCGACAGCAAATTTTTGTTTCCGAAAAAATCATCTTATCCATAACCTGATGATACTCCATAACGCGAAAAAGTCAAAAATAAAAGGAGTACCTGCCGCAAGTGTGCGGCAAGTACTCCCGGTTTTCACCACTCAGACAGACGCGATGAATACAACCCTGACAAGCTCTATCCTCCATCCGAATTTCCTGAGCTTTTCGATAACCTCCTTCAATTCCTTCCCGCCATCGTGGTATACCCTGAGAAACGGGGTACTGATAAGTTTCTGACGATTACTTTCGTCCTCATACAAAGTAACCGCCAACTTATCGAGTTCCCAGCCCGAGAAGAGCTCCAAAATCTCGTCTCGGATTTGGATCCCGATAACTCCTCTTGAGTATCCGTGCACCTCAATGTTGAAACTTAACATAGGCCCTCCTATACATTGCGGCCCGTCAGATACAGGAAAGCTTCCTGATAACGGGCCTCGGTTTTGTCGATGATTTCCGGAGGCAGGGGCGGAGCCGGCGGAGCCTGGTTCCAGTCCAAGGAAGAAAGATAGTCCCGCAAGAACTGCTTATCGAAACTAGGTTGGCCTTTGCCGACCTCATATTCATATGCTGGCCAGAAACGCGATGAGTCCGGTGTGAGCACTTCGTCGATAAGTATCAGCTCGCCCTCATACCAGCCCAGCTCGAATTTCGTATCGGCGATAATGATGCCACATTTGCGGGCATAGTCGGCCGCTTTGCAATAGAGCGCCTTGCAGATGGCGGCGATTTTTTCCGTCTCCTGCTGTCCGACCAGTTCCGCCATCTCGGCCAGCGAAATATTCTCATCATGAGTCCCCAGCTCCGCCTTGGTGGAGGGGGTGAAGAGCACTTCGGGCATTCTTTCCGATTCTTTCATACCGGACGGCAATTCAAAACCGCACACCGTGGTGTTTTTCCGGTACGCTTTCCAGAAGGAGCCGGACAGATAGCCGCGCACGATGCATTCCACCGGCAGAGGATTGGCTTTTTTCACCAGCATGCTGCGACCCTGCAGCTGCTCCCGGTAAGGGGCGCAGACCGCCGGATAATGAGCCGGATCAGCGGTCAGGAGGTGGTTCGGCACGATATCCTTCAGATAGTCGAACCAAAAAATAGACAACCCGGTCAGCACCGCTCCTTTGTTGGGGATGGGATCACCCATGACCACATCGAAGGCGGAGATGCGGTCGGTCGCCACCATAAGCAACTTATCTTCCACCTCATAGAGATCGCGCACCTTGCCGCGATGGAGCAGATGCAAATCTCCGAAATTCGTCTGAGCAACTGTTTTTTTAGCCATACTTTCTCCTTTTCTGATATGGTTAATAAAAAACAGGCCTCCGATTTTTCGAAGCCTGTCGATTGGAAAGAACCGGTTTATATTATTGCCTATGATGGCTTGTTTTTAGGCTGATGTCAAATACTTATCACTATTTCAAGACAAAAAGAAAGGGTGGCCGGTCAATGACCTTCCACCCTTTCCGCGCTTATGCTTTTCGAAGCAAAGCGCGCAAACTTTCGGATTCTTGCGCCGAAATATCCCCGATTTTTTTGGGAAATATTCCCAAATCCCTTTCGATCCTTTCCAGGATCCTTTTTACCTCTTTTTTTACATCTTCTTTTTCCGAGGTCAGACAAATAATCTGAAAAATCATGCCCACTTCGATAACCGACAACAACTCTGGCCGATCAAATCTTTGTATGATCTCATCCAGGTCATCTGCCATCACCAAAAAAAATGAATCTTTTTTTGCAAAAACCTTCTCGACATTTTTTATCTTAAAGGATTCAGCATCGTCCATTAACCGGATGCCGTTTTTAATGAGGCCCTGGGAGTCCGCATAAGCGTCGACCGCTTTGATAATCAGTTGAATTTCCGAAACACTCAACTCCGTGTCCCAAATCACCCGCATACCATTTCGTAATTCAAATATTTGTATCCGAGCTATGATTCCGATTCCATTTTTCCTGCCGACCGTAAAGCCGAGGCCTCCATTCCGGATATTACGGAAATCATATAATTCCAGTATAAGCGGTTCGGCCTTAAACCAAATCCCATTATTACCCTCTTGTCCAAATTTGACTCCAATATCCCAGAGTTGCCACAAGACATCCCCAGCCTCCAGCAGGCCTTTCGGCAGACCCATAAAGGCGCCCCGCTCGATAATTGAAAACCCGTCCTTATCTTCCCCGAATCTTGCAAACTTTTCTTTAAACATGGATTCCCTCCCGTTTTTTTTGTTAAGTTACCCCGTTAAGTGGCAATTTTAGCATAATCCGGAACGGCTTGTCCAACATTGACTTTGCCGGCCCAAGAACTATACTTTGAGACAGACATTTAATATTATTTTAATCCACGCGTATGAAAGAAATCAATAAATACATCGACGCCCGCGAGGCGGACATCTACCATATGCCGATCCAGGAAAGGATCAATTGGCTTTTGGACTTAAGCAAGAAACATTCCGACGCCTATTGCTCTTCCGAAGCCTATCTTTCCCGCAAAAGATATTCCGCCAAGCATCCGACGATGATTATCGCTTTGAAGTGTATGGACGGCCGGATCCATCTGCCGTACGCGACCAAGACCCCGCTGGGCATCATCAAGCCTTTCCGCAATATCGGCGGGATGTTCGACTTGGGCTGGCCGTATCTGGGCGAAGTGCTATATAACACGGTCAACGCCGCCATCGAAGATTCCCGCCGGGTGCTGATGATCATCACCTATCACTATTCCAAAGGCGACGGACATCGCGGCTGCGCCGGTTTCAAATATGATTGCGATGCCGCCATCAAGCATGTCTTTGAAGTCAAAAAGCAAGCGGAATATATCTTCGGCCAAAACCACCAAGCCGTCTATCCGCTGATCTGCGGAATTGAAACGGACGAAGACGCAATGATCCTCCACGACGGGGAAAACAAGGAAATTTTCAATCTGGCCGAAAGCACGGACTCTTCCAAAGAATTCCTGACCAACAAATTACGCGCGATGTATCCGGATATGCCCGACCAAGTGTTGCGCGATTTATTGCCATTGGTCACCGGCAACATCGAACATATCGCCGACATCCGCAACGCCCACCGCAATCTGGAACTGGATTCGGTGCATCGCGAATGGATCATCTGCATCGGACGCGGTTTCGATTTCTTGCACGTGCCCAACATCGCGCTCATCATCGGCCCCTACAGCCCCGACATCAGCGGACCGATCAAGACCGCGGCCGGCATCATAAAATCGAATATGGAACGCGGGATGATTCCCAAAGATGGTTTTTTGCTCCTGACCTCGGCCCCCTATTCAGAAATCGGCGTGGACAAAGCCAGGGCTGAATTGAAATCGCAATTTTTGAGCCAATACGCTTCGGAGGCCATTGAAAAGGAACATCCCGATATGTTCAAATTGATGATTAAAAAAACAGCCGTCCTGAATTGGCATACGCGCAATCTGGAGCTGATCGACTCCGCGGATTAGCAAAAACGGGCTTCGGCAAAAAAATAAAAGGGATGGTTTTCGGCCAGCCCTTTTTGTTTTGGAATAAAATAACCCGCCCTGTGAAAAAAAACAGGGCGGGTTGCGGGCGGGCGGGTTCATTCGGTCAAAGCGACGCGCTGATATCATGGAAGCCTTTGCCGTACATGATGTTTTTAATCCGCATATTATCCGCTCTGGTCACGATGACCGTAGACCGGAAATTGCTCGGCCGGTCCAAGTCGCGCAGACGGCTGAGATTTAAAAACGAAACTCTGGTGCTGTTGCTCTTGTGCCGGAAAATCGAATAGGGCGGCAATGGGGACATCAAGATGCTCTCCTTAGCCAATGTCTGCGCCAAACTCACTTCATAGATATTGAAGATGTTTTCACCTTGGATATCTTTGGCGAATTTGACATACGCCAGCCAATGGATCCATTCGCCGATTTTTTCCCCATTAGCCATAATGAACCCGACCGGCGAGTCAGAGGGCTGGAAATCGGAAAGAAACAGGATCCTGGAAGGACCGCCAGGGCAATCATGATGCAGATGCGATCGATAGTCCGGCAAAATACCGCTATTGGTCAGATTTTCCTCATAGCCGGTTTTACCGACGAAAGAAACGAATCTGAGAAAATCTTCCCGGTTCTCGCATTTGTTTTTACTGGAACAAAAGTTTATTTTCTTTCCTTTCCGCTCGACCGCCTTCAAGTTGATCGTGGAATGGATTTTACCCATCTGGTCCACATCCCCACGGATATGGAACGCATAGGCGCCACCGGGACAGGCGACAAAAATCGTCCGGGTCATAATATTCATCACCACGGAAACGACTATATTGCCCCGGTTTACGCAGGTGAGCGCGATGGTCGCGCCCGAAATCATAATTGGCGAGACGCTGTCGATCTCCTTCTCCCAATAGCTGTTCGCCTCCGGGCAAGCGATGACATCGCCGACCAGATCGATTTCGCTTTTCCCGCAAGTGTCCGGGAAATCCCTCAGGAACCGCCCGAATTTGGCCGACCGATCCAAGGGATCGGAAAAGAACATCAGTGGCTGTTTGTCGGGATCGGAATCCTCGGGCCAGTGCTTCCTGGTAATGTGGTCCGTTTCCTCCGTCACCAGCACCGGATTGACAAAAAAACCGTCGACCGCTTCACGGATGCTGTTTTCAGGCACGGCGTCCATTCCTAATGTGTCTCTTTTGCCGATTTTTTGCTGGTTCAGGACCTCCGCCACGGGAGTCTGCGTCAAATCCAATGCGGCGCCCAAAACGGTCCGGATCGCGAAATCGCAATAAACCCTTTCGATTCCTTTCATTCTGCACCTCCTTATCTTAAGTTGTATTTTGATTTTTTTAGTTGCTTACAAGCTATCCCAACCGGCTTGCTTTGTCAACAGAAATCCGACTGGCGGAAAAAATAAAAAAACCGGCGCTGAGAACGCGTCGGCTTTCCGATTTCGCTATCTCCGATCTATCCGGATACGGAGCCGGCCGGATCATCCGGTTCCAAAACCGGATCAGCCTCAATTCCGACTTCCTCTTCGACAAGCTCTTCCGGTTCAGTCCCCGGACCGGCGGCATCGGTTTCCAGCGGCACCGTTCCATCTTCGCTTTCCCCAGAAATATCACTCTCGCCGTCATCCTCAGCCGGAATCACAGCGTCAGCGACAGCCAGCGGATCAATTTGGTTTGGATTTTGTTCCGACACAATGACATCCGCCTTGCCAGAATCCTCTTCTTTTTCCAATGATGTCTGCTCCGGTCCGGATTTATCCTCTTCTAATTTATTTTTCTTTCCGGGAGTCGGGACCGGATCGACCCAATTATCCGAACCATCCGAAATCCTGGCGAAAGATTTGCCTTCCGACGCCCTGCCTTTGTATTCATATGCATCAATCAAATCAGCGCCAGCGGAAATTTCCCCGGCATACAACCGCACCGTGTCCCCGCCGGAATTATTCAAAGCGAAATCGGCATCGCCGTCGCGATAGACCACTAAGAATTTTTTGGGCTTGATAACGGTCGAGTCGGCATCGATATTATCCGGACTGATAACCAATTCGTGATCGTCATCGGAATCATAGAGAACCCAGCCATCGACATCCACATCTTCTTTGCCCCGGTTATATAGTTCCACCCATTCCCCCGCCGGCTGGGCGCCATTATCATCACCCTCCGGATTCGGTAAAAATTCATTCAGGACGATCCCGTTCCGTTTGAAAGAAACTTCGTCCGTGATTTCTTCTTCATCCGTGAACCCTTCCCCGAACGGCAGATCATTTTCCATTTGCGAACCGGAAAATACGATCTTGAACCGGCAAGTTTCGTCCCGCAAATCTTCCGGGACATCCGGCCGGAAACTGATGCCGAACGACCATTTATCAATATCGGAAGAATCGACCGGACCGTATTGGAAACCGTCCAGCGAACCGGCATATTCCGCGTCCTCACTCCTAGGGCCCGCTTCCAATTCCACATAATCACATAGCGGACCGGAAAGTCCGGCGCTGGCAACCTCATAGCGGAACGCTTCACCGCCATCCAAAACATTCACGTTCCGCGCCAAAACTTCTCCAGCCGGAATCGGTTCTTTGGTGAAACCGACCGGGGTCAATTTGAAATCTAATTTTCCAGCCGTAAAAGAATTGTTTTCCGATTTTTCACTGTCGACAAAAGACGCCCAAGCTCCGCCGACCAAAGAAAAGCCGACCCACACGAGAGCGGCGGACCAAACCAGCAGAAAGATTTTGAAAGCCGTTTTGCTCATACGCTTTTTTCTTTTTCCCTTTTCATTTTTATAATCTCATCTTTGATTTTTTTAGCTTCATCAAAAATGATCCACAGGGCCGGAATCACTACCAGCGCCACGAAGCCATAGGGCTGTTTGGCGGTATGCACGACATATCCCAGGTACGGGACCGTGAAAAAAACTTTGCCTAAAACATTTTCTTGGGGGATCTCACTGGAATCCTGTCCGTTATTGGCATCGCCCTTAGTGATAAAAGACGTCCGGCCGCCGGTACTTTTTATTTCCACGATCCGATGGGTGATGACCAGCTTGGCAGATTTGGCGTCCGCGAAGCTTATCACGTCCCCGACCTGGTAGTCTCCCGGCCGGGTGGCCACGATGCTCCCGGTCTTAATCGCCGGTTCCATCGAACCCGATTGCACCACCATCACCTTGTAATTTCCGGGAATCGGAAAGGCCGAAACGACCAACAATATGATTACGATGCCTATCGCGCCGAAAAAAAGATATTGGACAAATTTGAATATTTTCATATTTTTAAAGCCTTACCATCCAGCCCTGGGACTAGGGCTGGAAAAAAAGCTTCAAATCCTGATTATGCCGGACAAAAAATCCATTGGACTAGATTTATGGAAAAATCTTGTCAGGATTATTGTCCGCTTGGACCACTTGCATAACCACTTTCCCCGAGATAGAATCGCTTTGCAAAATATTCCCTTCTCCTGCAGGCAGACTCCATTTTATTCCCAGGTAATATGTATTGGAAGCGACAATCTCTTCTGGCAAAACGATCCAGCCCAAGGCATAGATATCGTCAGCGGATATGTCTTCCTCCAAGACGGATTCCACTCCATCCAGGATCTTGTCGCCCTCCTGCGGATCCAGCGCGCACGCCGGTTGGTTGGTCGGACACTGCCAGCCAGAAACGCCCCCTTCATCCATCCACAAAGTAAAGAGAAGTTTCTTGCCCAATTCACCCTGTCCGTTGCCTGGATCACCGCAGGTCGCATCCAATTTCGCTTCCGGTTCCGTGCAGGCGTTCTCCCAATTGAAGAGATTAGCCAGACTTATCCGCCCCCAAGCGTTATTGTTGTACACATGCCAGCTGATCGCTGCTGAGCGGCTGTCGCCCGGCTTCACGTCACATTCAGAAAAGAATGGCCGGTTGTCCACCAGATCCCTTTCAGAAAAAGAGCAGCCGACTTTATCGCATTGGTAATCGACTTTCAAGTCGATCTCGCCGGCGCTGAAAGTGTTACCGACACTCTCCTCCTGATCCCTGAAAAAAGACATCGTTCCACCAATCAATACAACGCCTACTATCCCGATTACGCCCAGACTGAACAATATTTTTTTCATAATAATTTTCTATCCCTGCATCTTCCCGAAGAAAGATCGCGCGGGGATATGCAAATTAATCCCCAGGTTGATTATATTCACCGATTGTAGGACAACCATCCGGATATTGGTTTCTCTCCTGCTGGGCATCAATAACCAAGTCCCCTGAGAATGAATCGGTTTGGACCGAATTATTCACAGTCGACGGAAGATTCCAACCGACTGCATATTTGTATGTCTGGCTTCCGACCAATTCTCCAAGTGAATAAATTCCACCTTCTGTGAATTTTCCGCTTGTAATCGCGGTTCCACCTTCATCATAGATGGTAAATATCATCTCATCATTCAACTCGCCATCGACATCAGCTACGCAACCAGGCTCGTCCTTCAATTCCGGCTCCGTGCAATCATTATCGGTATCCGTTTGGAATGTAATTTCAGCGAATCCGCAAGCATTATTATCTTCCACCGTTATATCGAATTTTTTCAAATCCGAATCTCCCGGCTTGATGTCGTCATAATCGAAGATCGGCGAAACCATCGTCTCGCCATTGACATTGACGATCAGATCCAATTTTCCGGCTGTGAAAGTGTTGCCGTTGCTTTCCTCCGTGTCATTAAAATAGGCTCCGGTGGCGCCGATGATGATCGCGGCCGCCGCGAAGATGATCGCTGAACTTAAAAATATTTTTTTCATAGTTTTTTTTATTTGTTAGTTATCGCTTTTTAATTAATTGGTTATTTTTATTCCGCTCCGTTTATCGGAATAAAATTTTGAAACTTTAGGCAGTTTCCGCCTCGACCTTTAGTTTTATTAAAATAAAATTGTTTTCCCAAAAATAAAAAACCGGCCCAAACGGAAAAGTCTTGCAACTTTTCGGTCTAAACCGGTTTCGCCATTAAGCTCCCCGCACAAACATGAGCGACCAGGATACCCATTCATAAAAATCATCCCGATGCGCGGATCACAGCTCTTTTAAATATGGCATTAAATTTTTCCTGGTATATCAATTATAGCAAACGTTCAAAAACTAAGCAAACTCTCGTAACGCTTCCGCCGGATATGAAAAAGGCTCTGCCGGTCTTGTTAGACTGGCAGAGCCTCGATCTTTCCTCCTTCATCCATTTGTGGCGCCTATCCGCGCACCGGCCGGTTTGCGCACAGATCCCGGATTCGTCTTCGCGCGTTTTTTCCTGGCGCGCTTTTTCCGCCTGATTCTTTTCGGCGTATCATCCGTCAGATACGAAACCAGATCTTTATCTCCCGGTTTTTGCGCCCCCCTGTCTATGGGCGCGATAATGACCCGCCGCTTATGGACTTCCTTCACCGCACGGGCATCTTCCTCTTCCTGGCTGCCCAGAAGGATCGCGATAACCACAGTGGCGCCGTATTTTTCCAGCAGGCCAAGCGCTTCGGAAGGCGAGTCCGTCACTATGACATCCGCTTCCTCCGGCCTGTCCACCACCAAACGGCAATCGCTGGCGCTGATTATCCGCCTGAGCTCGCGTCCGATCGGATTTTCATCCCCCCTATTCCCGATTGAAACAAAAAATCTTTTTTCCGTCATCCATCCTCCCGGATATAGTATGATTTGAATTTAAAAAAACATCCCGACTGAGACATCCATTATACCCTTTCTGGCAAAAAACTTCAACCGGCTGTTTTTGAGACTTTATCAGGCATCACCCCGCTTTGTTGGCCCGGATCAGAAGCCGGCCTTTTCGCGCGAAAATAAGATCCGCCGGAACAGGTTTCCCGTCCGGCGGCTGGCGATTGTTTTGAATTTCTCCGGTAATTTTCCACCGGTATCCCGGGAGCGCACCCAAGTCTTGGACCATTCAGACGAGCGTGAATATCCGATCATTGTCGGATAGTATCATCTGATTGACGCTTCCATCGCTATCGATCACCAGTGGTGAGCCCTCGATGATCTTGAGCTCATAATCCCGGGCAATTTCCTCTATGACATTCCTGTGCTCGGCAGGAATACTGATTACCACCCATAGCGCGCCCAACCACCCGGCTAAGCGCAAACTGAAAAGATTCCCATATCCTCCCATATATCTGAGAATGTCCGGCTTGATTTTCGTCAACATCCCGACATAATGGAGAAACTTTTCATCTTCCAAAAACCGTCCGAATTGCCCATCCTCTTCCAACTTTTCCATCGCGTAATCTCCTCTCATTGCGCCTGGGTTGATAGTTCGCAAGGAAAAACCGATTGGCACAAGACGCGCCGAATCCGCTAGTCCTTGAAGTGGTTTCAGATATTTATCCCATATTAACATATCGGCATCTTGTCCGAAACCCCCGGTTGGCAAAATATCCGGCCTGAAACAACCCCGGTCGGAGGATGTATTATTCAACGCGACCAACTAAAAGACAAACTTATGCCGACAAACGACAACTGCGAAAATTCCATCACTATCGCCTGGCACAGACCCGACTTCAAGGAGAAGTTGTTTTTCTTGACGTCCGGTATGGTTATGAGCATCCCTTTTACTCTGTTGACCGAATCATCCGCCTCCCAGCTATTGCTGGAATCCGGCTTGCCGATTTTTTATGCCCAATTTTTTTCAATCGCCCTGATCGCCCCGGTCTTGGAAGAATTCGCCAAGGCCTATCCTTTGTTCTACCGCCACGGCGAAACGGAAAAATCCATCGTCACCCTGGGGTTCTATGCCGGCTTGGGTTTCGGCCTGGTGGAATTCATATTTTTCATATTCTATTTCGGCGCACCGATCGTGCCACGCGCTTCAGCCGTCCTGTTCCACGCGGCAAACACTTCCATCATGGCTTACGGCATCGCCAAGAAAGAGCCTTGGAAATTTTATGCCCTGCCAGTCGCCCTGCATCTGGTCAATAACTCGCTGGCGCTTTCCGGAACAGCCCGGCCCCATCTGATCGCTTCGGTGCTTTTAGTCTCCTATGTGTTGGCGGCCGTCCTCCACCTCAAAGCTTCCGACAAAATAATCAAGTATTGAAACCGCGCGGACGGCGATATTTTCAGCGTCGCCGGATAACGAACGCGGCGGCAAAAACCGCCAGCATCACCAGGACGATGGCGCCGCCAGCCGCCAGATCAAAATAGAAGGAGGCCAAGATTCCCGCGATGACGGAAAAAAGCGAAACGGCTTCGGCATAGATAATGGTCCGGGCGAAACTTTTCTTGAATTGGAGCGCCGTCACCACCGGAATGACGATGAGAGCTGAGATAAGAAGCACTCCGACGATCGGAATGGCCAGCGCCACAGTCAAAGCGGCCAGGACCATCAGGACGGAATTGACCAAACGCGTCGGGACGCCGCTAATCTTGGCCGCTTCTTCGTCGAAAGTTACATAGACCAGTTGTTTATAAAAAATCCCCAGGATCAGGATCACCACGAGCGCCAAAATAAAAATCATCCGCACGTCGGCTGCCGATACGGTCACGATGCTTCCGAACAGATAATTGAGCAAGCTGGCATTGAAACCGTCGGCCAGACCCAGGATGACGACTGCGAAAGCCAGGCTGCCGGAAAGGAAGATGGCCAGCGCCGACTCGCCGAAAAGCCGCTTGGAACTGCGCAATTTTTCGATGCCTAGGGAAGCGGCGACGGCGGTGCCGATGGCCGTCAGTACGGGGTTTATTCCCGACAGCAAACCGATCGCGATACCCGCCAACGAAACATGGGCCAGCGTATCCGCGATCAGCGAATAACGCCTCAGCACTAAAAAAATCCCGATGAGCGGCGCGATTATGGCGACGATAACGCCAGCTTCGAGCCCCCGCACTATGAAACCGTATTGGAAAATATTCTCAAACATTTTAATTGTGATGATGATGGGTTAGAATTTTGACTTTTTTGCCTCCGATATCCGACGACTCGCTTTCAGCCAAATATTCTTCCGGCGAAATATGGCAAGTCAGCGTCTTATCGACGCAGGCGATATGCATAACTTCCTGCGTCAAACGCCGGATATCGTGGGACACCAGTACTAATGTCAGTCCCGCCTCCTGGTTGAGTTTTTGCAACAGCGCAAAAAAGCTGTCTTTAGCTTCCCTGTCCACGGCGGCCGTCGGTTCATCCAGAAAAATAACTTCGGGCCGGTTGACCAAGGCCCGGGCGATGAACACCCGCTGTTGTTGCCCGCCGGACAAATCGCCGATCAGCCGGTCTTTGAATTCCCGCATATCGACTTTTTCAAGCGCGTCCAGGACCGCTTTCTTATCCGCCTCCGTAGTGCGCTGAAATAAACGCTTGCCGGCACACCGACCCATCAGCACCACTTCGAAAACGCTGGCGGGAAAATTGGCATCGAAATTGGCCAGCTTCTGCGGCACATAGCCGATCTTATGCCACTCTTCAAAATCCCGCATATCCTGGCCGAACAGCCTGACCGAACCTTGATGCGGGACAAGGAGATTGAGCATCACTTTGAGCAAAGTCGTCTTGCCAGCGCCGTTGGGACCTACCAGGCCGATGTAATCGCCTTGATGGATCGCCAAAGTGATGTTTTGCAAAACATCTTCCCGGCCGTCATACGAAAAAGAAACGTCCGCCACCTCGATGATGTTTTTACTATGGTCGACTTTATTGGATTCTTCCATTTGCTAAAATTATGGTTTATGATCCGCTTAGAAAAAAGTTCCTACTTTGAACACTCCAGCGCGGTCTGCAGATTGGCCAGATTTTCCCGCATAACGGTAAAATAATCCTTGCCTTGGGACAACTCTTCTTCATCGAGCCCTTCGATCGGATTAAGCACCAGCGTCTGGGCGCCGACTTCATCGGCAATCGTCTGGGAAAGCTTGGGACTCGCCAGGCTTTCAAAAAATATATATCTGACTCCGTTGTCCCGGGCGAAGCGGGAAATCCCAGCCAAGTCCCGCAAGGAAGGTTCGGCATCGGGAGACAGACCGGCGATCGCCACTTGGTTGAAACCATAGGCCGCGGCCAAATAGCTGAAAGCGTTATGGGCGGTGATGATATTTTTTCCCGCGCAATCCCCCAAGCCCTGGCGATATTCCTGATCCAATCCGTCTAACCGGGATTTGAGAACCTCCGCGTTGGAAACATAATAATCCGCGTTCTCCGGATCGGCCTGCTGGAAACCTTGCGCGATCTTGTCAGTCATCTGCCAGACCAGCACTGGATCAAGCCAGATATGGGGATCCGTTTTCATCTGCCCATCCCGTTCCATCTGCCGCGTAGCCAAACCCTCTCCCGCCCGGATGATCGTCGTTTTGCCGGCATCGATATTTTTTTCGATATCCTTCCCCCAAGCTTCCAGGCCGGCGCCGTTCAAAATAATGAGCCGGCTATTTTCCATCTTCGCCATATCCCGGGCGGTCGGTTCATATTCGTGCGGCTCCGCTCCAGCCGGCACGATACCGGATACGGCCGCCCGGCCGCCCCCGATTTCGCTGGCTATGAAATAGAGCGGATAGAAACTGGCGACTACCTCGATTTTTTCCGTCGCGACATCCCCGGAAGGCTGCCCGCCATTCCTAGCTGACAAAAAAAACGCTCCGGAAACGGCCAGTCCGAGAATAATAAAAATAATGGCGATGTTTTTTTTCATATTTTTCATTTGCATTTCCGGCACAAGCCATAAAATTCCAAGGAATGGGCCAAGACCTTGAATTTCGCTTTTTTATAAATCCTGTCTTCCTGCCGTTTCAGATGGTTTCCCATAACGATCTCTTGCACGCTGTCGCATTTGGTACAGACCAGATGGTGATGATGTTCCGGCGACACTATTTCATAATATGTTTTACGGTCGGCAATCCGGATTTCTTTGATAATGTTTTTTTCAAGCAAAAAACCCAACTCACGATAGACGGTGGTGCGGTCGGCCGCCAAGCCGGACGCTGACAGGCGCGCTCGGATTTCCGAAGCGGAAAGGAGGCATTTCTCCGCAAACAGAATCACGACCATCGCTTTGCGTATCTTGGTGAGGCGATGGCCGTCCCGTTTAATTTTTTCAAATATATTATCGATGTCCCGCATATTAATTATTGCAACATTGTTGCAATAACTATATCGCGACCAGTCCTGCCTGTCAAGGAAATATGGTCAAAAAACAAGCGGGACAATGACAGCCGCCCGCCTGTTTTTTTGACCGGATCGGTTTTTTACATATCGACTATAGTCTTGAATCCCCCGTAAGCCATCCGGCGCTCATCGAACGGCATCGATTTGTCCTTGTTTTTCGGATCGGACATAAATTCTTTCATCGCCATATTTTATTCTAATACAATCCGGGGGAAGTTTATTTTTCACTTCGCCGGACGCCGGCAGGAATATCCGAGACCGTAGGATGGTAATACTTCATAACCTGCCGCGCTGGAAATACGCGCGTCAGCGACGCTAAATCATAACTAAAAAATATGGACAAAAAAACACGGATGAAAACCATCCTCATAATACTGGCGGCAATCCTGGTTCCGGCCTGGGTGTCGGCGGCAACGGTCTGGGGAGGTAAAGAATTCACACTAGGGAAAAACGAAACTATCGATGATAACCTCTATGTCGGCGCGAGCGACGTGACGGTTTCCGGCGAAGTGAAAAATGACCTGCTGGCGGCCGGAGGGATCGTTCTGCTGACCGGCACCGTAGGCGAGGACGCGACACTGGCGGGAGGCAACGTGGATGTCCTGGGTGAAGTGCGGGGAGACTTGCGCCTGGCCGGAGGCCAATTGACCATAGGCAAGAATGTGGGCGGAGATTTGGCAATGGCCGGAGGAAACGCACAGGTGTTGCCTGAGGTTACCGTGGGAAAGGATATGCTGATCGGCGCTGGCAATGCCGTACTGTCAGGCACGGTCAATGGCGATGTCCGCGGAGGTGGCGGGACCGTCACTATAAACGGCACCGTCCATGGCGACGTGATTTTGGATGTTTCCCAAAAGTTGATCTTGGGACGGAACGCCATCCTGGAAGGCGATTTGCAATACCGCTCTCCGATCAAAGCGGAAATCGCGGAAGGCGCCGCGATACAAGGCGAGATCACCTATGTTCCCTTGCGGATGAAAAACGGAACGGATGGAGGCCGGCAGACGCTGGCCGGAGCCATAAATTTTTTCCATCTGTCCAGTCTGGCGGCCGCACTGATCGTCGGCCTGGTTTTGGCGCTCTATTTCAAGCCTGGCTTGGATGGAATGATGCGTACGATCTCCGCCGGATTCGGCCAGGAATTGGTCCGGGGACTGGTGGTCGCCGTGGTGTCGCCAATCGCCATCCTTATCCTTTTTGCGACCATCATCGGCTGGATTGCCGGCTTAACCGCCCTATTGGCCTATCTTATCCTGTTGATTATCAGCAACGTCTTGGCCGGCCTGATTTTCGGAAGCCTGCTTGCGAAATATTGGTATAAAAAAGGCGTGGCTGAAGTGACTTGGAAAAACGCGCTTGGCGGCATCATCATTCTCGCGATCCTGGGCTACATCCCGCTTATCGGCTGGCTAGCGTGGCTAGTCTTCTTCCTGGTGGCATTGGGAGTGCTCAGTAGCAAGTTTTGGCAAAAAATAAAAAGCTGACGGATTGCCAGCCGGAACCTGCGGAATGACCCGGGCCGGAACGGATGACGCTATTTTCGCCTCCTATAATATATAAAGACTCCGGCCGCTTACTGGTCGGAGTCTTTGTCTATCATCATCACGTACAAAGTCGGGATGACGAAAAGCGTCAGAAAAGAAGAAAGGAATAATCCGAAAATTATGGTCGAGCCCATCGCCAACCAAGTTTCGTTGGAAAGCGTGACGGGCGTGATGCCGGCGATGGTACAGATGGATGTGATGGAAATCGCTTCCAAGCGCGACTTCCCGGCGTCGACAACCGCTTCGAAAAAAGCGATGCCGGTCCGGATATTGAGATTGATCTTATCGACCAAGATGATCGCGTTTTTAACCACGATTCCAAAGAGCGCTACGACCCCGATGAGGGCCGGAAAACTCAGGCTGACCCCGAACAGCGCCAGGCCGAAAAAAACGCCGATGAGCGCCAACGGGATGGTCACCAACACGATGAAAGTTTTCTTGAAAGAGTTGAACTGGATGACCAGGGTCGCGATGATCAGGATCAACGCGATGACCATCGCGCGGATGATCGATTGTACCGATTCGGCATTCTGCTCATTTTCCCCGCCATAGGCTATCTCGTAGCCTGGGGGCAACTTATAATCCTTGATCTTATTTTGGAATTCCGCGACGGCATCAGTAGAAGAGGTTTCCCCGCTCACGCCCGCCGAAAGCAGCACGGCCCGCCGCTGATTGATGCGGGTTATCTTATCGACTGACGGTTCCAATCTGATTCGCGCGACATCCCGCAAAAAAATCGATTCTCCGGCATTGTTTTTGATCTGCAAGTTTTGCAAAGCTTCCAGATCGGGAATTTTTCCTTCCCCGAAACGGGCCACGACCTTTATCTCGTCGCCTCCCTTGATTATTTCAGTCACTTCCGTTCCGGAAATCGCCATCCGTATAGTCGATCCGATGCGTAACGCGTCGATTCCGAGAAGTTCCATCCGGCCGTGATCCAACAAAAAAACATAATCAGCCGGGGAACTCTTCAATGAAATTTCCGCATCCACGACTCCCGGAACGGAAGATAGGATAGGCTTCAGATCCTGGGCGATGCCATCTAAAACATCCAGATCCTCGCCCAAAATCTGCGCTTCAAAAGCCGCTCCGGCTGGCGGACCGCCGCTTAAGGTTTGGACGGTGATGGCCGCTCCCTGGATGTCGGCGATATCCCGTCGGACGACTTCGGCGAATTCATAGGATTTGAGCGTGCGGTCCTCTTCTTCCTGGAGTTTGATGGTAATCTGGGCCCGATGCGAAGGATTGGCCGAACTGTTTACGAAATTACCGCTGAATCCGCCGCTTCCCACGACCGTGGAAAGACTGATGATTTCCGGATAGCCGGCCAACCGTTCTTCCACCTGCGATACGATCTTGCCGGTTTCTTCCAAGCGCAATCCCACCGGCGCTTCAATATTGATGAACATCAGTTCCGCGTCCGTAACTGGAAAAAATTCACTCTTGACCACCCCCGCGATCGGCAAAGCGACTGCCGTCAAAAGCAGGACGGTCACGAAAATTACCGTCGCCACCCGCCTTTTTTTCGTAACCAGGATTTTTCTCAGATATTTTTCATAAACCGGAATCAACCGGTCAAAACGGATAATGCCGTGGATCAGCCGCGACAAGAACGCGCCGTCCTTATGGTCGCCTTGGGTCCGCAATTTCTCTTTGATCAATCCGTCGTCGCGCCATTCGCGCTCCATCAATCCGGCATTGGCCAATAATGCAGCTTTCCCTTTCCGGAAATACCAATCCAACATCCAATAGGCTGCGATGGCGCCGGCGGACATAAGCACGGTCCTGACGACCAGATCAGCGGCATACCAACCGGATATCCCGACAGACGCCGCGAGAGCCAGCCATATGAAAAACATTTTGCGGGTCAGGCGCACGCGCTCGAGCACCGCCGCCAGCGGATGGTTGATGACCAAGGCTATGGCCAAGGACGCTAAGAGCGTCACCGAAACCGTGATCGGAATGGAACGGATATATTCCCCGATGATACCGCTGGCAAAAAGCAACGGCAAAAATGCCCAGACGGTCGTAAGGGTCGTAGTGAACAGGACCACCTTGAAATCGTTCAATACCAGCAGAACCGCTTCTTCCGGCGTGAATTTTCCAGTCCGGAGATATTGCTTGGTGGCGCTCACTACGACAATCGCATCATCCACCAAAAGTCCAAGTGCCAAGATGAGTGAAATCATCGAGAGGAAATTCAAGCTGATCCCGACTTGGAGCATCACGCCGAAAGTCGCGAAAAAAACCAATGGAATCGCCAAGCTTGCCACCAGTGCCTCCTTGAGTCCGATTACCAGGAACAAAATCGCGAAAACCAAAATGATGGTCAGTATGAAATCATGCACCAGCTGGTCGAAATTCTTCCTGATTTCTTTGGCCGTATCTATGGTAATGTCATACGTTATGCCGGCCGGAGCGTCTTTGATCATTTCATCCAGCTTCTCTTTCGAAGCGTCCGCCGTCTTGATGATCGAACCGCCGGTCTTTTTGATTATATCGATATTCACGCTGTCGGCCGGTTTTTCTCCCTGCCGGGAAAAATGGGAGAGGACGGTTTTCTTAATGGCCCGATCCCGCACCTCCGCCATATCCTTAAGATAAATTATCGCGCCGCCAGCCGTATGGAAAACCGGGATGTTCCCCAAAGCTTCCGCATCGAAAAAACGCGCGTCCGTCCGGACGGCATAATTGTAATCATTACCTTGGAAATTGCCGCCCGGAACCTGCGAATTAGCCTCCGCCACGATCCGATTGGCTTCCAGCGGAGACAAACCGTAGAAAGCCAGTTTTTCCGGATCATAAGCGATTTCAAATTCGCGCTCATCCCCGCCCGAAACCATCACTTCCCGCACGCCGGAAATTTTTTCCAGCTCCGCTTGGACATCCTCGGCAAAATCGCGCAGAACGAACCCGTCATACGGTCCAGCGATCGAAACGGAAAAAATCGGCGTGTCATCGACTGATATTTCCGCCACGACCGGATCCTCGGCATCCTCGGGTAAATTTTCCCTGGCATCATCGACAGCATCCCGTAATTTCCTGATACTGCCTTCCAGATCAGCCTTGGCGCTGAATTCCACCGTGATGGACGAAACCGAATTGGAAGAGCTAGATGTGATTTTGTCGATATCCTTAAGGCCCGCAATTTCGGTTTCCAGCTTTTCCGTCACCAAATCTTCAACATTGGCCGGCGACGCCCCAGGGAAAACCGTCGTCACTATCGCAATCGGAATCTTCACTTCCGGATCGGATTCGACCGGCAAGGCGATATAGGAATATATTCCCGCACCGGCCAATAGCATTATCAGAAGCAGCACCACCCGGAAATTAGTGACAAAAAAATTCAAAAAACTCTTCCGGAGTTCCGGCCGGAATTCCAGTTTTTCAAGATATTGGTAATCGGAAGATTTGTTGTTATCAGGCATATTATTGCGTGACTATCTTATCCCCATCCTGGACTAGCCGGCTTCCATCGATGATGATCAGGCTTCCGGCCGCCAGATCCGTCCGCACCTCGGCGTTTTCCCCGAAAATTTTCACGATTTCCGCCGGATTTTTCTTGGCTTGCCCGTCTTCCGCCACGAACAGATACGTTTCATTCTGTCCGACCGTCACGGCGGAAAGCGGCAAAATTATCAAATCATCACCCGCGGCTTCCCGCCGGGCATCGACAAAAACATCGACAACCGTTCCGATAGCCAAAGCGCCAGGCCCGGACGGCACCGCCTCCACCAAAAATCTCTTCGTCGCCGCATCAGCTTGGATGGAAACATTGGCGATTTTAGCTGGGGCTTCCTTGCCGCCGCTATCGACAACCACGTTATCCCCCACTTTCACATTCGCCAAGCCTTCCTGGCTCACATAAAACTTGACTTTGATCTTCTCCGGCCGGGAAACGGTTGCCAAAATTTGTCCGGCCGAAATCGAACCGCCGACCGCGATGTTTTTTGCGGTCACGTAACCAGTGATCGGCGCCTTGACCAAGCGATTGTCCACCGCCGCGTCCAGCGCGATTTGCGCGTTTTGCTTTTGCAACTTGGCGATGTCTTTGGCAGTCTTATTGTCCTTCGTGTCATCCTTGTCATAATTCCGCTTAGCCTGGTCATAAGCCTCATCGGATTGCTTGAGCGCGTTTTCCAATTGCTGGATCTGGCCGTTAGCGAATCCTTCCTTGCCTACACCCGCTAATCCGGCCGGATCATCGATCCGGACCAAAACTTTTCCGCGCCCCACTTGGTCGCCCAAACGGAAATCCACCGCGGTCGCTGTCCCATTTAGGCCAGCTATAATGTTTATTTCCTGATCGCCCGCGACAATCGCCGGATACTTGATCCGATCGCGCGATTCTTTCAAATTTTCGATTTTTTCAACGCCCACCACGGTCGCTTTCTTTTCCGCGACGAAACCGCCCAGACTTTTTTCACTTTCCCGAAAGACAGCCAAGGTAGCCACCAATCCCATTAAGACGATTGAAATAAAAACCTTCCGTTTATTTTCTCCGATTATCCTCATCATATTTTTATGGATTATTCTTTAAAAAATCATCTGGCTATCCTACCATCAAAAGTCGCGCTAGTCAAGGATTAAACGGAGTCGGAAGCCCGCCCATATCGCTATCCGAAGCGCTTATGAAACAAAAAGAATAGGGTCCCGATGGACCCTATTCCTATGCGCTATATTTACTGCGAAGCTAGATTTTTTCCCACGGCAAGCTTTCCTTCCCGAAATGTCCATACGCCGCCGTTTCTTGGAAGATTGGCAACCGAAGGCCCAAAGTTTCGATGATCGCTTGCGGACGGAAATCGAAATTCTTTTTGACGATTTCCGCCAAGCTCTCCCCTTTTTCATTAAGTGCCTCCACCATCAGCGGTTCAGCTTTGCCGATAGCATAGGCCACGCTCACCAAACATTCCTTGGCAAGGCCTTGGGCCACCATTTGTTTGGCCACATAGCGGGCCATATAAGCGGCGCTGCGATCAACCTTGGTCGAATCCTTGCCGGAAAAAGCCCCGCCGCCGTGCGGCACCAATCCGCAATACGTGTCCACCATGATTTTCCGGCCGGTCAATCCCGTATCCGCTTCGAATCCGCCTTGGACGAAATTGCCGGTCGGATTGACCAGAATTTCAATTCCGGAAATGTCCCCGATCACCGGGATGATGACACCTTCGATGATTTGCTGGCGGATCTGGGCGCTGTCGATGGACTTGTCATGCTGGCAACTCACCAGCACGGAAGATATTTTTCCGTCATGGACGCTGATTTGCGTTTTCCCATCCGGACGCATCCAGGCGAAATCCGCGTCATTATTCCTCAGCTCTTCCATTTTTTTCGCCAGCGCATGCACCTTCACGACCGACTCCGGCATAAATTCCTCCGTTTCGTCCGTCGCGTAGCCATACATTATCCCCTGGTCTCCCGCGCCGCCCGTATCGACTCCCTGGGCGATATCCGGCGATTGCTTGACGATCCGCACTGAGATATCCAAATCCTGGTCATAACCGATTTTTTTATATACCTCCCGCGCTATCTTCTCAAAATCGACATCCGCCTTAGTCGTCACTTCCCCGCCGATGACCAGCGTGCCGTGGCCGCCGAAAGTTTCCACTGCCACGCGGCTCATCGGATCCGCCTTGAGGCAAGCGTCCAAGATAGCATCGGAAATCTGGTCACAGACTTTGTCGGGATGGCCGGCCGTGACGCTCTCTACCGTATAAGTTTTTGGTTTATAGAACATAGTTTTAGCTGGTTTTAAAAATTAAAAAATCCCTTTGCCGAAAAGAGATCTGAAATCGACCATTTATCTCTTCTCGGAAATTACCGGCACGCGATGCGCCGATAAATCGAGCTGGAAGGGGCACCCTTTCCTGGAAGTCACTCCAAGATGGTTGCCGGATGGGTCGTCGAGCCAGTGCTCTGCCATCACTCTTGATAAATACCTTATTCGATTGTTTTTTGATTATAGCATGGTTTCAAAGAATGCAACAGCCAAGCCGGCTGGTCGAAAAACGCAGGAAAAAAGCCCCGCCAGGAAATCGGGACTTTTTTTTCTGCGCTCTTTCCGCGACTATTTTCAATAACCGGCTTATGGATATAAGTGTACTACCTTGGCCTGGAATTCCGTTTAAAGAAAAAATAATCCTTGCGTTTAGAAATAATTTATCCCGAATTTATGGCCGATAAGTTTGCTTTATTCCGGTTATTAATTTAAAATATAAGGGACGCTTTGGTATGGAACTGGGCGCCGGATGCGCATTTTTTAACTCCGGAGCGGAATCAGTCTGCGCTCCATTGCCGGTACCTCGTTTGCTTTTTTTAAAATGGAACCGTCCTGCCTTTTTATTAATTAAAATCGGATTGAAATTCAAACTGATTATGAAAATTCTTATTATCGAAGACAATGAGGATATCGCCGAATCACTGAAGATGAGCCTGGAAGAACATTGCTTCGCCGTGGATGTCGCCAAAGACGGGGAAAGCGGCGCCTATCTGGCCAAAACCAACAACTACGACCTCATCATCCTGGATTACGTCCTTCCGAAAAAAGACGGCTACCAGGTCTGCAAGGAGATACGCGAAAGGAAAAGCGACGTATATATCATCGCTATGTCGGTCAAAACGGATGTTGAAACGAAAGTCGATCTCTTGGAAACAGGGGCTGATGATTATATCATCAAGCCTTTTTCTTTTTCCGAAGTCCTAGCCAGGATCAATGCCCTGCTCAGGCGGTCGCGGGACATCAAACCGCCTATCATCAAATTCGATGATTTCACCCTGGACACCCGGAATTATTCCGTAAAAAAAGGCGACGAGGAAATATATCTGACCCGCAAAGAAGCGATGATACTGGAAACCCTGGCAAAAAACAAGGGTCGGATAGTTTCCCGATCGATGATTTTCGAAGAAGTCTATGACACCAACGCCGATTTCCTTTCCAACGCCATCGAAATGCACATCCGCAACCTGAGGAAAAAATTAGGCGGCAAAAAAGACGCGACATCCATAAAAACGTTCCCGGGACGCGGTTATATGATCGAAGGATAAGGACTGCCATCCATCATTATCCTTTCTTTAACTTAAATTTATCCGGTTGACTTATACTGGAATAGTGTTGTAATTCGAGTCTTATTAAAAGGTCGGGAAGACTCAGACGTTTTACGCACAATAAACAATAACACCAAAAAAATGGATAAACTTATCAAAGAAATCCTTACCAAGAAAGCGACCCGTAACAGCGCGGCCTTAGTCGCCCTGATTGCGGCAGTGATGGTCGCAGGATCACCATGGAACGCGCCACAAATCTAGTCGCCGGAAACGATCGCACACATTAGCCGGCTGATGCGGTTTGTCGGCCGGCTATTTTTTAACCCTATCGGAAACGCCTATGTTTGGAAAAATAATCGTTTTTTTAAAAAAAACCGTCACGCCCGTTTCGTCCGACGAAGACAAAGCGCGGCGGGAATTCATCGCCAATATTCTTTTATTATCAAGTATCTTCTTGATATTTGCAGCTTTCATCGCAAATTTAATATATCAACTTGGAAACACCCAGCCATCACTAGCCGCTAAATTCATCTTGATACCATTCTTCCTTTTGGTTGCGCTATACGTTCTTTCTCGCAAGGGGTATTTTTATTATTCTTCGTTTCTTCTTTTATTCACACTTTTTTTGTTTGCCAGCGCCATGGGATATTATTGGGGCGTAGATTTGGAAGTTGAACTTTTCATATATGTCCTCGTTGTAGTGATGTCTGGAATACTGATCAGTGCCCGCGCTTCTTTCGTGGCAATGTGTTGCGTAAATGCCTTTCTTATTATTACTGGATTTCTACACGGCACCCAAACAGTTATTCCGGATAGATCATGGAGAACTGCTGAGCTTTGGGATTTTGGAGAAATATCGATGACTTCCGTAATCTTTCTTACTATCGCTACCGTTTCCTGGCTTTCCAACCGTGAAATCGAAAAATCCCTGCGCAGAGCCCGCCGATCGGAAGCGGAACTGAGAAAAGAACGTGATTCCCTGGAAATCACCGTGGAAAAAAGGACGCGCGAACTCAAAGAGGTGCAATTGGCGGAAATGGCCCATCTCTACCGCTTCGCGGAATTCGGCCGCCTCTCCGCAGGGCTCTTCCATGACCTGATAAATCCGCTCAATGCCGTATCGCTCAATATGGAAAAAGTCAAAATCCGGGATTGCTATAAAAACGAAGTGGACGAAGCCAAAAACTATCTGGACAAATCCATCGTGGCGGTCAGAAAAATGCAAGATTTCGTAGCGGCGGTCAGAAAACAAATATCCCACCAAGCGGAAGACAAATCATCCATTCCCCTGCACGAAGAAATCCGCCAGGTAGTGGATATATTGGCCCACAAGGCTTTGCAGAACGACATCGAAATCAAATTTTCATTTTCTAGCGATATCAACATCTTCGGCAATGCGATCAAATTCAACCAGGTGGCGATGAATCTCGTAAACAACGCGATAGACGCTTATAGCGGTTTTGACGGAAAATTCGACGCGAAAAATAAAACCCGCGAAGTTTCCATCACTCTGGACGAAGAGGACGGCGTGGTAAGTCTGGTCGTCCAAGACAACGGCGCCGGCATCTCCGAAAACAATATGCGCCGGATATTCGAACCTTTTTTCAGCACCAAAAATTCCAATAAAGGCGCCGGCATCGGCCTCTCATTGGTGAAAAGGATCGTCGAAGAGGATTTCAACGGCACGATATCCGTCGAAAGCCGGGAGAATATCGGCACTAAATTCACCGTTAAATTCAATAAAATAAAAAAATGAAAGAACTTTATCTCCGCCTCAACAGCCGTCAACAAGAAGATGGCAGCTTCTTGGATGCTGCCGGTTCCCCATCGATATTACATACCGCATTGATCCTGTCAGCCCTGGAAAAATCCGGACAAGACCCGCTGATCGAAAAAATCAGGGACAAGGCCGCCAGATTCCTTCTGTCCAGAAAAGATGCCGATTGGAAATTCTCCCCGGAAACCGGCCTCAACTTCTTCGCCCTAGCAGCTTTGGCGGCTTATGACAAAAATCTGCTAGATGGAGAAGCGATGGCTAAAATCCTGATCGATCTGACCTCGCTGGAAAGCCAGGAGGGCGGTCCGTATTTTTCACGAGCTGAAGACCGGAGCATCGACCTAGCAACCAATGCCGGCATCGCGAACTTCCTGTCAGAAGAAGGAGTGGAATTGCCGGAACTGACGAAGTTATTCGAAAACGCCATCCGAACGAAAAATTTCAAATCTTCTTTTTTCACCTCGGACTATCCGGCCATCTATTTGATTTCAAAGATCTGCCCGGAAGGCCGCAAGCAGGAATTCATAAATTTCATCTTGGAAAAAAATAACCGGGAAAGGGGCGTTGCCAGCCTATTGGAAACCGTCTTGGCGCTGAACGCGCTTTTGAATTTAGGCCATCAGGGCGAGGAAGCGCAAGACATCCTGAACTATCTGGAAAATTCAACTGAGCGACTGGATTCCACCTACCCATTCTATGTGGATGGGAACGGCCTGCCGGTGGACAGTACGGCCGATTTGAACGGGGCATTGTATCTGGAAGCTTTGCGCAAAAAAGAATCTCCCTCCCGCCAAAATCAAAACGGACCGGTCGCGGATCTGGACGGCCCGGAAAAAGAAATGTTGGAATCGATTTTGGCAACCGCCGAAAAAAGGTTCGCCCATCTTCCTGCAGAAGTCCAAAAACTGGCCGGACGCGAAATCAGAAAAACCATCAGCGGAAACCGCGACAACCAGATGTCGCTTATGGCCTATTATATGAAAAAATCCCTGGGCGAAAAGGCGGCAGGAATTCCCGATTCCCTGGTAGCCGAAATGGGATTGGCCAACGTATTTTTCTGGACGGCCTTCATCATCTATGACGATTTCTGGGACGAAGACGAAGCGGCCGATACTGCCGTCTTGCCGGTGGCTAACCTATACGCCCGCAGTTATGTCGATTTTTTCAACTTCGTCCTGCCAGCGGAAACCGGCTTTAACGAATTTTTTCACGGGCTTATGGACGGTTCGGACGCGGCCAATACTTGGGAAAACCTCCATTGCCGCACGAAAGTCGAGGGCTCAAAATTTTTCATCCCTAAAAACTTGCCTGATTACGGGGATTACGACCTCAAATACCGTCCGGCTTCCGGCCAGATATTAGGACCGGTGGCGATGCTGGTCCGGTTGGGCTATGGATTGGAATCCCCCGAAGTGACGAACCTGGTCGCCTATTTCAAAAACTATCTGATCGCGATGCAATTGAATGACGACGCGCACGACTGGGAAGAAGATATGAAGCGGGGCCACCTGAGCACGGTCGTCACTTTGCTCCTGAAAGATCTGGATTGGCCGGAAGATTCCATCGACCTGGAAACCGACCTGGAAGAACTGCGGAAGGTTTTCTGGTTCAAAACGATCGGCAAAGCGGCCCAGGCAGCCGCTTCCTACGCGGAAAAATCGCGGCAAGCCCTTGCCGCGATAACCATTCTGGAAAATGCGGCGCCTCTGGAAAAAATCATCAACGCCACGGAAAGCGTCGCCCGCAAAGCCCTGAAGGAACAGGCAGACACCGTCAGTTTTTTGCAAACATACCATTGAAAATTCCTGCTGGCGGACGCGATGGAAATTAAGCATTAAACATCCGACTATGCCGAATGAAATCATTCTCGTTGATAAAAAAGACCGGGTGGCCGGAGCCGCTTCCAAAATAGAAGTCCATCAGAAAGGAAAATTGCACCGGGCTTTTTCCATTTTCATCTTCAACCGGAAAGGAGAACTGCTTCTGCAACAGCGGGCTGATGGCAAATACCACTCCGGCGGACTCTGGACCAACACCTGCTGCGGACACCCGCGTCCCGGGGAAACGGTTGCTTCCGCCGCCCGCCGCAGGCTCCGGGAGGAAATGGGACTCGATTGCCAATTGACGAAAATATTCGATTTCATCTACCGGGCCAAATTGGATAACGCTATGTGGGAATACGAATTCGACCATGTCCTGATCGGAAAATTCAACGGAAAACCGAAAATCAACCCCGCCGAAGCCGCGGCCTTCAAGTGGATCGACCGGAAATCCCTAGCTCGCGATATCCGGCAAGATCCGCGCGGATATACCCGGTGGTTCAAAAAATGCTACATCCAAGTTTTCAAGGCGACTAAGGATAAAACGCCCTTCAAGCAGATCAGCGACCCAGTACGAAATTAAAAAGATAGCCGGTAAATACGATGCCCGCGCCGACGATGCCCGCAAAAATAAGGATAAGCTTGATTTTCATCACTTTTTTGAGAATCATAAACTCCGGCAGCGAGAGCGCGGTGACGGCCATCATAAAAGCTAAAGCAGTTCCCATAGCGACGCCCTTTTCAGTTAATGCCCCGACGAGCGGAATTACCCCGGCCGCATTGGAATAGAGCGGGATGCCGATGAACACTGCCAATGGCACGGCATACCACCTGTCCGCTCCGGCGTATTGCGCCAGGGCCGCAGTCGGCACATAACCATGGATCCACGCGCCGACGCCGACGCCGATAACGATATAGGGCCAAACTTTTTTTATAATATCCCAAGTATAATTCTTGGCATACTTCACTCTTTCTTCCCAAGCCATTTCCGGCAACTGGAACTGGCCGTTGAGCTTGTTTTTATAGACGAATTCTTCCACCAGATTTTCAACTTTCAATTTGCCGATAATGATTCCGGAAAAAATAGAGATGATAAGTCCGCTGACGATATAAAGCAAAGCGATTTTCCAGCCAAACATTCCAAATAAAAGAACTAGCGCCACTTCATTGATCATTGGCGACGCGACTAAAAAAGAGAAGGTTGTCCCTAGCGGTACGCCAGCCTGTACAAAACCCAGAAATAACGGCACAGCCGAGCAAGAACAAAAGGGGGTGATGATCCCCAGAAACGATGCCAGAATATTGCCGACATATTTTTTTTCGTGCGAGAGGATATTTCTGATTTTTTCCGGAGGAAGAAACGAACGGATGATGGAAACGGTGAAAATAATCACAACCAGAAGCAGGAAAATCTTGATTGTGTCGTAAATGAAAAAATCGACCACTTCAGCCAATAGCGTCTTGGGCATGATTCCGAAAACGGAATACGTCAGCCAATCAGCCAATATTTGGACAGGATAAAATATGTTCATAAATGTTTTTAATTACAATAGTTGCAAGTTAATTTAGATTTTTCATATTCAGTCACGGAAACCATCTGGATAGTCGCGACGATTATGTTTTTATTTTTCATCAGGATAGATTGATTAAATATTTAACGAGATATCGGAGATAATAAATTCCAGTTATCATAAAAATAGCCGCCACGGAATAGCGCATCGCTTTTTCGATCTTACCCATCGCGTTATACATCTTGCCCACCTTCTCCACGCTGAACGCCAAAATGATTGAAAAGATTATCACTGGCAAGCCTGTTCCTAGAGCGAATAATGGAGGTAAAAGCAAGCTTTCACTTGATGATAAAACCAATGGGACGAGCATTCCAAAAAATAAAACTCCGCTATATGGACAAAACGCCAGAGCGAACAAAACTCCCAGAAGTAAAGTTCCGATATGCCCCTTAGTTGCCAGCCACTCCTTGGCTTTTTCCACTTTCCTACTTTTGGAACCGAAATTGATTTTTATCACCCCGAACATAACGAGAGAAATCAAAATCAAAACGATTCCCAAAATTTTATCTCCCCAGCCCTGAAAAATACTGGCAATCGAAAAAGCCGAGAAACCGAAATAAATCAGCGTCGCCAAAAGCGTATAGCTCATTCCTCTTCCCAGCGTATAAATCAAACCGCTGACCAGCGTATGCTTGGGAGTTTTTATGTCTTTGGAAATATAGGCAATGGCAGTGATGTTGGTCGCCAAAGGACAAGGGCTGATGGAAGTCATCACGCCCAAAAGAAAAGCCGTGAAAAGCGGAAAATTATATTGGTCGATTAAGGCGTTTAAAAATTCCATTATACAAATTGATTTTTATTGGTTATTCCATGCAACAATCGATTGCACGCCTCACTAGCTCCCTCAACTTTCCGGTAAATCCGGTCGGGGGTCATTTTACTTACTCAGTTTAATTTTTGCTTAAACAAATCAATGATGTCTTTTTCATTCGTATAGCATTTCCCGTCCGCCCAAAGAAACGGAACCCCGAATGCTTCAGGGTCGACATTGCACCGCATGGCGTCTTCTGCCATCTGTTCCGCATCAGTTTCATTTTTGTCAACATTTTTTTCTTCAAAAGCCATTTTTTCTTTCACGCCATTGTCCGCCAAATATTTTTGAATATTAACGCAATTTGGGCAATTATCTCCGGAATAAAAAGTGATGTTCATTTTTTCCATCTCTTTTTGAGTTCCAGCGGAAACCGTTTCGCCGATCATCCCTCGCAATTTTTTGGACAGATAATCGGAAAGAGCCTTCTGGTCTCCTAAAAGCCTCCAGGCCTGCGCCTCTTCTTGGATGTTGTCTTGGCCGTCAATGATGGCATTCAAAAACAGCGAGGTGCCGGCTGCTTGGAATTTGGCCGCCACTGCTTTGTTCTCCGGCAAATCCACGTTTATTTCCCTGAACTCAAGTTTACCGCTTTTAATTTCCGTCTGGAAGGATTCATCAACCATCGTCTTGATATATTGCCCCATCGTTATGCAGGAATAACAACGGTTAGTGGAGTGAAATTCATATATCTGGACTTTCTCCGCCGGTTTGGTTTGTCGAACTTCCGCTGCTCCGGAATTGTCCGCTTGCACGTTCGCATCAGTATCGATTGATTCGGTCTTTTTGTCCGGTCCGACGCTTATATAAATGAGCGCAATAGCAAAAAATAACACTCCCCCATAAAGCAAATATATTCCTAACTTTTTCATAGAATGGTCTTATTCCGATGATTATTTAACAATTTCCGCCACAAGAACAAATCCCTACGGAATCATCAGTAGGCTTATTATCCGCGAACATCTTCCTAAGCTCCTCTACGCCAGGCACCATCCCAGCCACCAATACCTTTTCATCCACCACGAGTGCCGGTGTGCTCATAATTCCATAGCCCATAATATCTTCGATTCGGGTAACTTTTTCAACGACTGCCTCCATCTTCAGTTCCTCCAGGGCTCGCTTGGTGTTTTGTTCCAATCGTTGGCAGTTAGGGCATCCGGTGCCCAGAATTTTGATGTTCATTTGGTTCATTTGATTATTTGATTAAAAAATTTCTTGTATTTCCTGATAGTTTTCCTATCCAAGCTGTAGCGGACAAACTTACCTTCCCGTTTTTCAACCAGAAGTCCGATGGCTTTCAAATGTTTGAGATGATGTGAAGCCAACTTATCCGATATGCCGACGGCCGGAACGATCTCGCAAACGCACTTCGGACCGGTTTGCAAGATACAAAGGATTTTCAGCCTATTGGAATCCGAAACGGCGCGCAAAAAAGCGTATGTTTTGCCGACATTTTCCGCTTCAGTTGAATTTTTCGCGCAACATCTGAATTCCATAGGGCGTATCATCCTAATTTATATTAGAATGATACGCCCGCCTGGCTGATATGTCAACAATCCGGACGGCGGCATCCGCACGCTTTCCCGGATAAAAAAAATACCACCCGGAACGGGTGGTATTTTTATGATGGAAACGGTTTATTCCGGTTTCCAATCCGTCGCCTGCATCAAGGCGAAGCGGTTGCCTTCCGTATCCTTGGCGCTCGCGAACCAACCGACGCCCTTAAGCTCGCTCTTTTCCCGCGTAATCGTTCCGCCGTTGGCTTTGACGGCCTCGACCGCTTTGTCGATATCCGGAACCAAGACCGTACCGTCGTAAGTATACAGCCTGTCGTCCGCCGGCCGTTTATACATACCGCCGCTGATGCCCGGACCAGTACCGGTGTCCAACATCCAATAATCCATCATATCGCCCTTTTCCGCCGACATAGCCGGCATTACCTTCCAACCCAAGACGGCTTCGTAAAACTTCTTGGCGCGCTCCACATCGTCCGCCTGGATCTCAAAATGTATTACCCTGTTGCCCATATGTTTATAATTAATATTTATATAATTATTACAGACTCGCCGGGGAAATACTTCCATCCGGACACTTGCCGCGCAGCGGGAGAAAAAATCAGACCGCCCGGTTTCCTATCAGCAAAAAAACCGCCGGCAAGAGCGGTTTTTTTATGGTTATCCCGGGATAGATGGTTATCGGAAAAGCCTCACTGCCCAACCGAACAAGCTGAATTTATTTTCATTCCGGGCGATAAAATCATCCAGATTCGCCTGCGCCTGCTCCATCATCCGGATTTGCGCCTGCAACTCGACCTTATCCTGTTCAGCAACCGCCTTGTCAGTCAATCGCTTCAATTGTCCGATTTGCTCCCTGGATTGGACCGTCTGGCCCCGCAATTCCCCTAAATTCCGATAGCTCGTGCCTATGAAGAATGTTTTAATATCACTTCTGTTCTCAACGGCATATATCAAATCGGCCGCCCTGTCCTTCACATTATTTTGCTGTTGGGCGATGACCCTCACCTCCTGCCCGATTCCACCATCCCTGTCGGCTACCGCCAACAAGCCTTGCACGAAAGCGGCCACCGCGCCCCTGTGCGTTTCGGCGCTGTCCTGCGTCTTATTTTCTTTTTCATTCATCACCTTGACCTCGTTCCGTTCTTGGGTTTGGATCTGGACATTTTCCCCTTGGTTTTGCACTGCGTTTTTCTCCTGGACTTGGACGGCGCTTCCGGCTTGACCCGTCTGGGAAACACCTGACTCCGGTTTCGAGCCTTGGCCAGGATTCGTACTTGCCGCTTGGGTTTGGACGGCCACTCCAAACATCAGGAAAAAAGCAATCAACAGCGTTTTTTTCATCGTTTTTTCTTAATTGTTTATGGTTTTAATTATACCACAAGTTGCCCGATCAGACCTATCCGTTTTTTCTTCCGGATTTTTTTTGGCAACGCCGTCGATCGCCAGCCCTACGACAAAAACAGCCTCCGGTTGGATTTTAAAACCGACCGGACTCCGCAAAAACGCCTTCGCCCCGAAGCCAAACCGCGATAGCGGCCGCTTCAGAGCAATTGATTGATCTGTATGAGATTCCCGCATGAATCATTAAGGACGGCGATGATCGACCCCGTCACTTTTGTCGGCGGCATGGTAAATTCCACCCCCAGCCCTTTCAATTTTTCATACTCTTTTTGAATATCTTCAACAAAGAACGCCGTGGCAGGGATTCCTTGCTTGAAAATCGCTTCCTGATATGTTTTGGCGGCAGGGTTATTATTAGGCTCAAGAAGAAGCTCGGTCCCCTCCTGTTGCTCAGGCGAAACGACGGTCAGCCAGCGGTACTCGCCGACGGAAACATCATTCTTCTTCACAAAACCCAGGATCTCCGTATAGAACTTCAACGCTTTTGCCTGATCGTTCACGAACACGCTAGTGACTTTGATTTTCATAAGCTTTTTTTTAAATTATTATTCTTGCGCGGAAAATTACGCATCAACAAAAAACGCAAAAAGTAAAAACCCTATTTGCCGATGCCGTCGCTCCTAAGCTTTTTTCAAGTCTTCAATCACGATTTTGCCCATCTTAAGCATCGCTTGCATGGCTTTTTCAGCTTTCTCAGGATCGGGATCTTGCAACAATTCACCGAGAACGGCGGGAACCACTTGCCAGGACAGGCCGAACTTATCCTTGAGCCATCCGCATATCTGCGCCTTCGGATCCCCGCCTGCGGACAATTTTTCCCAAAAATAATCGATTTCCTCCTGCGATTCGCAATCCACGACGAACGATACCGCTTCGCTGAACTTGAAATCCGGGCCGCCGTTAATGGCGATGAATTTCTGGCCGTCCAGCTCGAATTCGACCGTCATCACGCTGCCTGCTGGTTTGCCGGACACTTCTTCGGCCGCTTTGGGATAGCGGGTCACCTTGCCGACCTTGGAATTCCTTCCTCTCGCGGAAAATACGGAAACATAGAAATTTGCCGCCTCCTCGGCCTGGCTTTCAAACCATAGGCACGGCGTGATTTTTTGTTTGTTCTGCAGTTGTTGAGTGGACATATGTTTGTTCTTAAAAAATTAAATGGGTCCGATAGAGCAGGCCGCACGGCATCAATCCCGGGAAGGATCAAAACGATCCCGTTTCCACGTCACCCGCGCGCTTGTAATTGGCGAAAATGACTCCGCTCGGCGAAGTCGAGCTTTGAATCAGCTTGAACGCCGCGGGAATCGTGCCTTCAGCAAACAAACGCTTTCCTTGTCCGAGCGTTATGGGAAAAATTTTAAGCCACAACTCATCGACTAAATCGTGCTTGAAAAGGGTTTGCAATAAATTACCACTGCCGTAAACATACAGGTCGGGGCCATCCTCGCTTTTGAGCTTCCTCACCTCTCCGCTGACATCGCCCGCAAGAAGCACCGAATTCTCCCACTCAAGCTTGATCGAGGAGTCATGGGACGCGACATACTTTCTAGCCTCATTGATGCCGGGCCATCCAGCGGCATGGTGCGGCCAATAACCCGCGAATATTTCATACGTCTTCAAACCGAGAAGCAAGCTGAAAGGCCCTGCCATCTGTTCACCCATAATCTTACCCGCAAAGTCGTCGAAATACGGCACGGTCCATCCGCCATATTTGAAACCGCCGGACGTGTCTTCTTCCGGCCCGCCGGGCGCCTGCATGACGCCATCCAGGGTGACAAAGGTCGTAGCTATTATTTTTCTCATACGTTTTCATTAACTTATTGATACAGTTAATACATCCGTCGGTGGCAATAATTCCCCCTATCCCTCCTCAAGCGACCGGTTTTTTAAGACTTGCGAATGGAAGCGAAAAAAACGCCCGCAAGGAACGTTTCTTTTTTACTCCAAACCCCGAAGAAGATTAGGATCTTATTCATAAAATTATTTGAAAAAATAAATAAACTCGTCTGGGTTAAAAAAAGCCCGCCAGAAGGAAAGATTCCTGCCGACGGGCTACTTGGTCAAGGGCGTGTCTAACGTCTCAAGGAGTGATTGTCTCGAGATGATCGAGACTTTCTTGAAAGTCCCTGAGCCTCTGCTCCGCATACCAATCCGGGTGCGCAGTGCAGTAGGCCATCAACCTGCGGAAGAAATCCCTTCTGAGCCGAAGGTATTCGTCCTGCAGATCAGCAGGCACGAGCGTCAACTCATACCTGAGAGCCCTGAGACAACTGCCGGGACACTCCGCAAGCTCCTCAAACTCCATAATCTCATGGAGCACTTGAGGTCCGCGGAACAGCTCCGGAACATCCTCGGAAATGAAGAAGAATCTCTCCCCACCCTCCTTGAAGCAACCCACGAAACCCGGCAGTTCCTTATTCACACTCCCTGAAAGGACTGCATAAAGGATGACTTCCCCCTGAAACGTTACGGCGCCGTAGCCGATGGCATTGCTTTGGATCATTTTGGGCCAGTTTTTTTCCATTTTTTTCTCCTCGCGTTGGTGTTAAGAGTAGGGACTGTAAAATTCGAAGGAACAAACAAAAATAGCACGCGTAGTGCCACTTGTCAATATCTCAAAAATAATAATTTGCCGTTTATAACCAGCGAAGATCGCTCGACCAAACGCTTATTTTTTAAAATAAAAACGGGCAGGGACTTGATTTAAGCCCCTGCCCGCTCCACATTTTTTACCGATTCATATCCTCCCTGTTTAATGATGTCGGCTGGATCTGTTTGCTTGGTTTCTGGGGGTATTTTTTAAAAACCCATCCGCAGCAACCGTAGTCATAGCGGCGCTCGATCCACCAATCCTCCCCGACAATAATCAAATTTTGGGGAAGTTTGTCATCCGCGAAGATCTCCTCGCCGTCGTAATCATACTTGGCAGCCAAAGCTTCGAAATCAACCCATTCGAAACATATTGACTCTGGAAATCCCCATCCTTCGAATACGCGGTTAACAGCTCCGACCCAAAGAATGTCTGAGGGGCGCTTTCCATTATTATCGAGACACTGGAGTGTTTCTTCTAATAAATTTTTCATCCTACCCTCCTTGATGTGTTTATCTTGTAAGATAAGCGGTTGTTAAAAATGTTCTCCTACAAAATCACAAACAAAATTTGCGACCTTGATAAGAGCAGGCAAGGAAGTCAGATGCGACTCCCTTGCCCGGACTGCCAAAAAAAGTCCTAGTCCTTGATAGCTTCCGCGGACTTTCCTAAAGCAATGCCTTGGCCATATCGCTTGCCCGCCTCAAAGATCTCCCCGATAAGTTCCCCGAGTTCAATTGAAAACTCAGTGTCTCCGTCATAATCACGGATAGCCCAAAGGATTTTTCCAAGTTTGCTGTCTTCCGAAAAAGTTTTTTTAAAAACAAATTGGTTTTTACTTCCATCTTCCTTCCACACATCCGCATCAAGCACCTCCGCCGCCTCCTCTTCGGTTTCACAATTATAGAGCGGGTTAAGCAATGCAACCACGGAACCTGTTTCAAAAATGACAATGTCCATAGAACTTTCTCCTTGTAGTTATGGGCTTATACCCGCTTTATATTGGACTACTCTGTGAAAAATCAACATTCAGAAGAAGAGCCGCCAAGCACGACGCGCGGCCAATTCTCCTGAATATTCCCTACTATGCCACTGACTTAGCGACAACAACGATCGCCCTCGCGATCTCGCGCGCCTCAATGGCCTTGAAACCATTCGCATCCAAGATTCTTTCCAAATCAGCTAGCGATCTGAAAAGGATTTTATGGTCCGGAGTGAATTCGCCCAGATATTTTTCCTTGGGAACAGCTACGACGAGCTGGCCGTCACGCTTCAAGACCCGTGAAATGTCCGCCAAGATTTCCGTCGGATTCACAAAATGCTCGAGGACATGCGAAAGCACAATTGCATCCACAGACCTATCTTCCACTGGAATCTTGGCTCCGCTAACTCCATACATAAATTTCACCCCGCTCCCCAAATTCCTAATCTTAGCCAGAATGGCCACTGCCCTGCTCTTGTTCGTGTCTATGCCGATAGCATGAGTGACATTTCCCACGAGGGCTATTTTGCCGGTTAGATAGCCGGCATTACAGCCAATTTCGATTACAGTACCGCTCAAGCCCTGAATAAAGCCCTGCAATATCCGCAACTCTTCGCGACGGTTGATTCGTTGTGAGATTTCAGTTTTGACTGCGATATATAAGCTATTGTAATATCCCATGACATTTCCCCTTATTGAGTTGTTAATTTACTTCCAATCTCCTAAAAACATTCTACATGCTTAGTTCAAAAAGTGAACCAATTTAAAAAAAGTCGCTTTTTTATATAAAGTTATTTGATATAATTTACTTTGTTTAAGCCAAGATTTAAGATTTTACAAGTCCGATATTTCTGTTGACAAAATGGACAACTATTGATAATATTCGAGTAGGTTTGAATCATTCAATATGTATCAAAAGGAATTGCAACAATTGGGCTTGAGCAAGAAAGAGGCCGATGTCTATCTGGCTGCTTTGGAGCTGGGTGAAACGACCGCCCATCGTATCGCCAAAAAATCAGGCATCAAGCGAGCCACTGTCTATCGTATCGTTGAATCGCTCAAAGAGAAGAGTTTGATATCCGTGTATCACAAGAAATCAATCACGTTTTTTTATGCTGAAAATCCTAAAGCCATAAAAGAAAAAATTGCCAATAATTTGAAAACTGTTGATGAAATTTTGCCCGGACTTCTTTCTTTGACTAATTTAACGGACAAGAAGCCGAAAATTCGCTATTATGAAGGAATCGAAGAGCTTCGCGAGTTGATATTGGAAACCCTGAAATATCCCGGCAAAGAAATTGCGAGTTGGTCGGCTGGCAAATCCATTGAAATTTATGGGGAATCCTTTTGGGAAAAAGAATATATCGCCGTTCGTATGAAAAGAAAAATTCCGATTCGCCTGATTTATGCCGATGTGCCAATGGGGCATAAACATAAGGATGTAGAAAAAACACAACTCAGACAAGTTCGGATTGAAAAATCATCCAAATTTATTTTTGGCATTCAAATCAAGCTTTTTGGCGACAGATTCGCGGCCTTTATTTCTGACAAAGAAACCATAGGAATCATGATTGAAAGTAAAAAAACTTTCGATACCTTGAAAAGCATTTTTGAAATTCATTGGCAAACTTTGGAAAAATAAACAACAATATTACATAGTGGGGGTTGGGCGTTTTTTTGAACAAAATGATTCTCAAAGGCTCAATATTCCTCATAAAGCAAAAGGATTGAAATCCGTAGAACGGTCGTAGTGATCTTCACCCTCTTTTCTTTTCAAAAATTCAATCGCCTTGTATGTTACGGGGGGTATGTATAGCGAGTGTATAGCGAGGACGGTCCTCGACTCGACTAGACGCTTGTTTTTCCAAAATAAAAAATGTAAGGCTCCGCCTAATGGGCGACATTAGATCCTCATTTTCTCCGCGTAATTTATAAAAGCCGCTCTCATCACTGGGAGCGGCTTCGTGATTTTAGCTCAGTCTATCCCTCTACTTCAACCTGAAAACCGCCGTAAGCCATCCGTTCCATATCAAAAGGCGCGGACATATCCTTGCTTCCTTCCATCTTCTTGCTCATTTCTTCCATCACTTTAGCATTGACCTCATTTCGATGTTCTTTGGATTTAAAGACTATGAAAGAAAACCAAACCGTATCCCCGCTTGTCGCTCCAGCCATTTCAGGAAATGCACG
>JAUXSI010000031.1 GCA_030679985.1 Candidatus Moraniibacteriota bacterium
GACGGTACCGGCAGTGCCACCGTGGGCGGGGATATCGTCAACGCTAACACCGTGGGAACCTACATTGTGACTTATGACTACACCGATGCCGCCGGCAACCCTGCCATCCAAGTGACCCGCACGGTCAACGTGGTGGATACGGTCGCTCCGGTGATATCCGCGGAAACATCCGGTTCGGTATCGACCGCGACTGCGACGATCACCTGGATTACCGACCATCTGGCTACTTCACGAGTGGTTTATGATACGGTTTCCCATGCATCTTTAGGAACGACACCTGATTATGGCTATACCAACTCGACTCTTGAAACGGACGGTTCGCCGATGGTCACAGATCACTCAGTCGTTTTGACCGGGCTGATGGCAGGGACAACTTATTATTACCGGGCTGTTTCGCATGGCTCGCCGGAATCGGTGGGTGCGGAAAATAGTTTTACTACAGCAATCGCAATTGTGGCGGACAATGAGAGTGACGACGACGATGATAATGATGATAACGATGATAATGATGATGACGACGATGATGACAAAGATGACGACGATGATGATAGGGAATCCGCGGATGTCCTGGCTTCTTTCGGAATCGGTATGCCTGGAGAATCGATTTTGGGCGGCATTGCAGAAGAGGTACGACAGGATGAGGCCAATAGCTCCTCTGTGGAAGAAGTCGATAAGGAAGAAATCGGCAGAGTGTTAGGCGGGGAAGCGCAAGCTAGCGATGGCAGCGCGAATAAAGGGATTTCCAGATCGATCTGGCTATGGGTCATATTGCTCGGGGGCGTGCTGGCGTATCTTTGGAGAAAGCGCCGGTTGATCAGTCAGAAATAAATAAAAACTAGGAAACCGCCCGAAATGGTTCAAATCTGAAAAAGGGCGGTTTTTGGCTTAAAATAGGTAAAAAACAACAAAAAGGCTTATATAAGCCTTTTTTTGGATTGACAAGGCTTTGCCGGTTTGCTATTATGGATAGCGTCGCTGAAAAAACCGAATAGCCGAGTCCGCCTGTTGGCGGATAGCCTGCCTGCCGGTTTATATGCCGTTAGGTATGCAGGCAGGGGGGTTGTAATTCTAAGACGAGCGCACTAATCTTTATGGTTGACCCATTGCCGTGTCTCTTACGATGCCGAAAGAAATTGGCGGGATTGAGCGGGACGAAACAACAGAATATATTGATAAGCATCCTTATTCTCACAGCTGGTGTGGGGCTATTTTTTTACTCTTTTTTGGAAACGCCGGCGTACGCGCAAATAGGCGATAGGAAAATGGCAATCAGTCCGGAAGCTGTCGATCCGTTGAATAAGATCGGCAAGGGTATGGCTGTCAAAAAAAATCCGGATGGAATTTCTTGTAAAGACGGGGTGTATAATCAGAAGGAAGCCGTCGCTAACGCAAAAATTTCAGAAATGCTGTATGGTTCACCGATGGAGACGATGGTGGAAGCCTTGAATAAACGGGAAGATAAAGTAGCTGCCTACCTGGTGGCGATAGCCAAAAAAGAGAGCAATTGGGGCAAGCATTCCCCTAAAAAGGCCGGGCGCGAATGTTATAATTATTGGGGCTACCGCGGAAAGGAAAATACGACCGATTCCGGGTATAGCTGTTTTGATTCGCCGGATCACGCGGTGGAAGTGGTCGGCGACAGGATTAAGCGATTGATCGATTCCAGGGTCGATACTCCGGCCAAAATGGTTGTTTGGAAGTGCGGTTCCAATTGTGAAGCGGCTGGCGGACAAGCGGCGGCCAACAAATGGATTTCCGACGTGGCTTCGTATTATAATAAGTTGCAGGGTTAATAAATTCAAATTCTAAATCAAAAATCTCAAATTCCCTGCCTACATGCCTAACGGCATGTAAACCGGCAGGTAGGCAAATAAATCACAAAATTAAAAATTCAAAATAGTTTTGGATTTTAGAAATTGAGATTTGGAATTTGTTTGTTATTTGTAATTTATAATTTGTGATTTTATAAAATATGGGTATTCAAAATATCAAAGGCCGGCAATTGAAAGAGATGCTGGCCAAAAATCCGGAAGAGCTGGAAATTATCGACGTGCGCGAACAGGACGAATATGATTTGATCAAAATCAAGGGTTCGAAATTGATTCCGTTGTCGGAAGTCGGAGGCAGGATCGACGAGATTGATTGGACTAAGAAAGTGGTCCTGGTCTGTCGGAGCGGCAGTCGCAGTGGATATGTGGCGCAGGCCTTGGCTTCCGCCGGAAAAGAGACGATAAACTTGGAGGGCGGCATCTATGAGCTTAATCTGGACAAATGCGACTGTTTGGAGAAAGATCCGGATTGTTGCGGGGGATACTTCTAGCAAAACTTAAAATCCGAATTTTAAATTTCAAAAAAGACGGAACACTCCGTCTTTTTTTTGTGACTGAAATAGTGTAAAATAAAAGAATGAATAATAAATTTCCAAAAGGGTTTTTGTGGGGGGCGGCGACGAGCGCGCATCAAGTCGAGGGTAGCACCCAAAATGATTGGACGCAATGGGAGAAAGATAATGCTGAAAGGATAGCCATGGGCGCGCAGGATAAATGGGAGAAATGGCAGCAGGAAAAATTCCCTGAGATGTTTACTGCGGAAAATTATATCTCCGGCAATGCTTGTGACCACTATAACCGGTTTGAAGAAGATTTTGATTTGGCGAAGAGCGGCGGTCATAATGCGCACAGGTTTTCTATCGAATGGTCGCGTATCGAGCCGGAAGAGGGGATATTCGATGAAAAGGAAATCGAACATTACCGGAAAGTTTTGGTGGCTTTGCGCGAAAGAGGCTTGGAGCCGTTCGTCACTATGTGGCATTGGACCAATCCTGTTTGGATTGGTGAAATTGGCGCTTGGGAAAATAATGACACGGCTAAATATTTTTTAAGATACGCGGAACGCATATGTAACGAATATAAAGATCTGGTTAAATTTTGGATGCCGTTCAATGAACCTGGATCGGAAGTGTCTTTGGGATATCTATTCGGCAACCAACCGCCTGGTCGCAAGAGCAAACTTGGCGCTAATGCGGCTTTTAAAAATTTAATGCAAGCCCAGAAAGATACGTACAAGTTGGTAAAATCAGTTTCTTCCGATTTTCAAGTCGGCTGTTCCCATTTTATGTTCGATATAAAACCATATAATAACCTTCCTTGGAATATAGTAGCTGCCAAGCTAATGGACTATTTCGCAAATTACAGGTTTTTTAAAGCGTTCAATGGTTCTTGTGATTTTTTCGGAATCCAATATTATCAGCCGTTCCACGTCAATTTTAAATTAGGTGGAACTTTCTTCGGACTTTTTGAAAATAAAAAAATCATAAAAAAACAAAGCGATCTGGGTTGGCAGATTTTCCCGGAGGGAATATACAATGTTTTGAAAAAGGCGGCTAAAAACGGAAAACCTATTTATATAACTGAAAATGGCTTGGCGGATTCAACGGATAGATATCGGGCCGAATTTATAAAGGAGCACCTGAAATATGTCCAAAAGGCGATAGCTGACGGAGTAGACATCAGGGGGTATTTCCATTGGTCCTTAATGGATAATTTCGAGTTTGTGGAAATGAGGGGTTTCTGGCCGCGTTTCGGCCTGATAGAAATCGATTACAAAACCCTCGAGCGGAAACCGCGGCCGAGTTTTTACGCATATAAGGAAATAATCGAACGCAATGGCCTCGGATAGTAAGCGTAAAATAAATATCAACGGCAAGGATATCGAATATGTTTTTAAGCGGACGAAAGGGTCGAAAAGCGTGCGGTTGGCAGTCTATCAGGACGGGCGTTTTGTCGTTACGGCTCCGAGATGGTATCCTATATATGTAGTCAATAAATTTATCGAAGAGAAATCGCAATGGATTTTCGACAAAGTGAAGGATGTTGATTTCGATCTTCTGCGCGAGAAGAAAGCGGATGAATCCGCGGAGTATAAAAAGTATGTGAAATTGGCGCGGGTGGTGATAGCCGGCCGGTTGGAATTTTTCAACCGCTATTACGGTTTTGCCTATAAGCGAGTGGCGATCAAGAATCAGAAAACTTGCTGGGGGAGTTGCAGCCGGAAAGCCAATTTGAATTTCAATTACAAAATCATCAAACTGCCGGATGAATTGAGGGATTACGTCATCGTGCACGAGTTGTGCCATTTGCGGGAATTGAACCATAGCCGGAATTTTTGGGGTTTGGTGGCGCAGACGGTTCCTGATTATCGGGAATTGAGAAGGCGGTTGAGGAATATAAAAAATTAAAAAATACCGTTCCGCTTCAGGTTCGGAACGGCAAAAATATGAATTATTTGGCAATTACCGTTATCGCGTATTTTTTGGTAGCAATCGAAGTCATCCTGGATAAATTCCTGTTGACTTCCAAACGGGTTTCGCACCCGGCCATCTATGCTTTTTATTCAGGCGTCCTGACCATCTTCGTCCTGTTTATGATCCCGTTCGGGTTCCACGGGGTCGGTCTGGTCCAGGCTTTGGCCAGCATTATGACGGGGATAATTTTCACTTATGGCATATTGGCGCTGTTTTTCGCGATCAACAAAAGCGAGGCCAGCCGGGTTATGCCGGTCGTCGGCGCGGTCATCCCGATCGTGACTTTCGCGCTTTCGTTGTTTTTTTTGGCGGAAAGGTTGCGACCCATCCAAATTATGGGAGTGGCGGCTTTGATCGTCGGAGGATTATTGATTTCCTTCGATTTGCCGTTGAAAATAAAAAATAAGAACAAATTCTTCCGCGGGTTCTATTTTTCCATTTTGGCCGGCGCCTTGCTGGCGGTCGAGGCCATCCTGTTCAAATATCTTTGCGGGAAAGACAATTTCATCAATATCTTTATCTGGACCCGCATAGGCGTGACGATCGGATCTTTAAGTTTGTTGCTTTTCGGTGATTGGCGGAAGGCTATCCTAGGCTCCTTTTCGAGTTTCAATAAGTCGCAAGGGGAGCATTCCAAGACCGGCGGCTTGTTCATAGCGACTAAGATTTTGGGAGGGGTCGGTTCGATCCTGACCAAAAAGGCCATCTCGATGGGCAGTGCTACCGTAGTCAGCGCTTTGGTTTCCGTGGAATACGTCTTCATCCTGTTGATCGGGGTCGGTTTGTCGTTCAAGTTTTCAAGAATATTCCAAGAAAAAGAAAGTGTTTTGGATATCGCGCAAAAGGTCGTTTCGATAATCATCATTTCGGCCGGCGTGGTCCTTATTTCAATTAAACATAAAATATTATAGACCGATGAACATCCTGAAAAAAATAATAAAAACCATCGGGCTGGCCTTGCTCAGCTTGCTGGCCCTGACAGCCATAATGCTCGGCTACTTCAATTTGCCGGTCGAAAACAACGGCGGTTCCGCCAAACTGGGAATGACTTTTTCCAGCAAATACGCCTCAAGCATCGGCTTGGATTGGAAAGCTAATTATGTCGCGATGCTGGATGATTTGCAAATCAGAAAAATCCGAATTCCGGTGTATTGGGATTTGGTCGAATCAAAAGAGGGTGTGTATGATTTTTCCGATGTCGATTGGCAGTTGGACGAAGCTGGCAAGCGGAACGCCGAAATCATCTTGGCAATCGGCCAGAAGACTCCGCGTTGGCCGGAATGCAACATCCCGGATTGGGCCCGGCAAAGCGATGAAAAACGCAAAGAGAAATTGTTGGAATTCGTCGATGTCACGGCAAGGAGATATAAAGATACGCGGGTGATAAAATATTGGCAGGTTGAAAACGAACCTTTTTTGCGCTTTGGAATTTGTCCGGCGCCGGACGCCGGACTTTTGGATAGGGAAATCGCGGTTGTCCGGGAAATCGACAATGCCAGGGATATAATCGTGACCGATAGCGGAGAATTGAGTTTGTGGGTGCAGGCGGCTAAGCGCGGGGATATTTTCGGTACCACGATGTATCGCACGATTTGGAAAGAAGGTATCGGCTATTTCGAATATCCGATCGGGCCGAGATTTTTCCAATTCAAGAATCTGTTGATCAAGATATTCGCCCAGCAGGCCAATGCCATCGTAATCGAATTGCAAGCTGAGCCGTGGATCAGCGGGGCCACTACCGATAATGTCTTGGCGGAGCAGTTCAAATCGATGAACCCGGAGCAATTGGAGTCGAATGTCGAGTATGCTGAAAAGGTCGGTTTCCCCGAGATATATTTGTGGGGCGTGGAGTGGTGGTATTGGTTGAAAGAAACCCAGGGACATCCGGAATTGTGGGATACGGCCAGGGAAATATATAAGAATAGGCAATAATCTTTTTTATGGGGAGGGCGATTAAAAAATCAGTCCAGGTCAGTTTGTTGTCGCTGATTGTCATCGGCGGGGTTTTTGGCATCTCATACGGCCTCAAATCGCATCCGCTATCATCGAAAAAAACCGTCGAACTGAAAAAGCCTGAGGCAAAAAAGCCCGGCGTTTTTCCGAGCGTGAAGGCTATCACGCCCGGTGACGGGGCGACGGATGTCATTTTGGATATCGAAGATCCGATCGTCGTGGATTTCAACTCTTCGACTGAGGGCTTTTTCATCAAGTTCGTGCTGGAGCCGCATAGCGAGGTGGCCTATGAAAACAATCCGGAGAAAACCCGGTTCAGATTATTGCCGAAGGATAAGATTCTGGATAATCAGAATTATCGGCTCGATATCTACGCTAAATATAAGGATGAGGGAGAAAACAGCTATAGGAAGATAGCTACTAGCAGTTTTGTGACGTTGGCGCCGGCTCCGACCAGTTGGGAAAAAAATCTGACTTTGCGGATCCAACAAGCCAGGCGGTTTACGCGGGCAAAAATCAAAGAGGGCAAATATATCGATATCAACCTGGCCAGCCAGATGATGACGATATTCGAACAGGGTAAGTTGGCGGACGCCTTCCCTATTTCTTCGGGCAAGCGGGGGATGGACACGCCCAAAGGTGATTTCCGGATCGAAAACAAAGCCAATCGGCCTTGGTCAAAAGCGTATAATCTTTTTATGCCGAATTGGATGGCTCTGGTGCCGAGCGGAAAAATCGGTATCCATGAATTGCCCGAGTGGCCGGGAGGCTACAAGGAAGGCGCGAACCATCTGGGTACGCCGGTTTCCCATGGTTGCGTGCGTCTGGGTGTCGGGGCGGCCAAGAAAGTCTATGATTGGGCGGAAATAGGTACACCGGTGGTCATTTATTGATGATGTGGTTGTGGATAACTCCATATTGTGCAGAAATTGGAGGTCTGGTATAATTTAAAACAGCAGATATTCAGACGGTTTCATCGTTACCCAAAAAACAAAAACAAAATCCAGGTGAAAAAAACAAACGAAACAATTTCCCAATTGGTATTTTCTCCAAATCGAAGGAGCGGATTTTTATCCGGTCTTTTTTTAATTTCCCCGATCAAAAATCTTATTCGAAAGAAATCCGCCAAGATCGTTTCAGCCATAACTTTATTCGCTTTGGTTTCCGGCATCTATTTTGCTAGCCAAGCCCAAGGTGTGGATTTCACTTTTACCCAGACCGATTGGAGCGGGGGACAGACAGTCAATATAGCGACGCACGCAGACAACCAGGCTGGATGGAATGAATTTAGTCAGAAAGATCCTGATATTACTGTTGGTGCCGAAGTCAGTATAGACCAACAAGCCGTTCTTAAATCTTTTTCGACTGAAGTTGATTTTGACGGGGGTAGCGGCTCGAACGCCGGGATAGTGGGCGCCGATGATCCGGCCGTTATTCAGCTTCTCGGTCTGACGAAACAGGTGGCGGCCGGAAACTCATATACCTGCGCGCTTAAAACGGACGGCTCAGTCTATTGTTGGGGATTCAATGATTATGGCCAGCTGGGCAACAATACCATCATAGGCACATCCGAGCCGGTACAAGTTCTGGGAGTCGGAGGGGTCGGAACGTTGGCGGACATCACCCAGATCACTGCCGGTAACAACCATACCTGTGCTCTCAAAAATGACGGCACGGCTTATTGTTGGGGATACAACGCCTATGGACAAACAGGCAACGGCACAACTACTGTCAAATATACGCCAGTCCAGGTAAAAGGAGTGGGCGGAGTTGGGACACTGACGGATGTGGCGCAAATCGCAGCTGGTAACAATCATACCTGTGCCGCTAAAACCGATGGTACGGCCTATTGCTGGGGTTATGACGGCTATGGTCAAATCGGGGATAATACGATTACAACTAGAAGAACCACTCCGGTGCAAGTCTTAGGCGTGGATGGCGTGGGTACATTGTCCGATGTGAGCCGGATTGCCGGCGGTGCTTACCATACCTGCGCCCTCAAGACCGACGGTACTATCTTTTGCTGGGGAGGTAATGAATCCGGGCAGTTGGGAATTAACTCTACCACTGCCAATGTTTTGACTCCTATCCAGACGCTAGGCATAGGCGGGGCAGGCGTCTTGTCTGATGCTGACAGGATTGCGGTCGGGTTTGCTCACACTTGTGTTGTAAAAACTGATAATTCTGTCTTGTGCTGGGGAAATAACAGCAACGGACAGCTTGGAGACGGTTCTGATGTGAATAGATTGGTTCCGGTCCAAGTGTCTGGAATCGGCGGAGAAGGATTATTGACAGATATCAATCAGATAATTGCGGGAAATTACAATACTTGCGCGCTCGATAACAACGGCCTGGCTTATTGCTGGGGATATAATAATTACGGGCAAGTCGGGGATGGCACTACTGATGATACTTTTTTTCCGGTTCAGATTGTTGGAGAGAATGGAGTTGGCAATTTGACGGAAGTAAGCCGGCTTGCGGCTGGAAGTTTCCATACTTGCGCCGTAAAAACTGACGGATCTCTGTATTGCTGGGGCCATAGTGGTTATGGCGAATCCGGTGATTATTCCTCGCATACCGAACTTTTGCCTGTTGCGGTTGTTGGCGTTGGTGGAACGGGCGTGTTGTCTGGTATGAGTCGGATCGTGTCCGGAGGAAACACGAGCTGCGCTTCTAGTAACGACGGCGCGGCTTATTGCTGGGGGGCCAATCTGACCGGTCAATTAGGAAATGGTACGAACATTCCATCAAGCGCGCCCGTCCAAGTGAAAGGTGTGGGCGGAGTAGGGACTCTTTCGAATGTTGCCCAAATCGGCGTGGGTGCAGCTTATGCGTGTGCTCTCAAAAATGATGGGACTGTCTATTGCTGGGGATATAATAATTATGGGCAATTAGGAAATGACTCTAATATTAGTGAGAATACACCTGTTCAAGTGCTGGGCGTCGGCGGTGTCGGCGTATTGTCCGATGTGAGCAATATTGCTGTTTCGTATCACCACACCTGCGCTCTCAAGAATGACAGCACGGTTTTTTGTTGGGGGTATAATGGTTACGGTGGATTGGGAAACAATTCTAATGTGAATTCATCAACGCCGGTACAAGTTTCTGACATAGGCGGCTCTGGCCTTCTGTCTGGCATCAGTCAGGTTTCATCCGAATATTATCATACCTGCGCTCTTAAAAATGACAACACTGTTGTGTGTTGGGGGAGGAATAATCATGGTCAATTGGGGGATAACACCTTGATTGATAAATGGTATCCGATCCAAGTTTTGGATACAGATGGGATAAATAACTTATCAAGTGTCAGTCAAACCGAAGCTGGCAATCATTTTACGTGTGTCCTTAAAACTGACGGGACTGTCTATTGCTGGGGATGGAATGCTGATGGACAGTTGGGCGACAATACGCTTGTGCAAAAATCATTGCCTGTACAAGTATTGGGCGTCGGCGGCGTCGGCACATTGTCAAATGCCAGCCGTCTCAGTGCCGGGCAATATCACATATGTTCGGTTCAGAGCGACAGCACAGTCTATTGCTGGGGTAATAACCAGTATGGGTCGTTAGGAAATAATTCTACGGTGGATGCTCTTACGCCCGTGCAATTGTTAAATACGGACGGAAGTGGCGCTTTTTCTGGTATCAGTCAGACTGCAGGCGGAAATGATCATTCCTGTGCCCTCAAAACCGACGGCACGGTCTATTGTGTGGGAAACAATGGAATGGGGCAGGTAGGCAACAACGCTTTGATCTACAGGACAACGCCTTTTAAGACTAATTTCGCTGCCGGCTTCTATGCTTCCGGGACTTACACCTCAGCTGTCACCGATTTCAGCCATACGAGGGATTTTTCCAAAATCAATTTCAATAAGAACACTCCGGCCGGCACGACGATTACCTTGGATGCCAGGGCCGGCAATGTGATCGTTCCGGACGGCACTTGGACGGCTTGGCAAACTGATCTGTCTGACGGAGGGGACATCGCGGACTTGAACGGCAATCAGTATTTACAGTACAGGGTAAATTTGACCACTGCCGATTCGGCGGTGACGCCAACTTTGGAGGATGTATCATTCGTCCTTCCGGATACCCAGTCGTTGGTTTCTTCTATCTATAATACCGAAGATGTAAGCGGTGCCCCTACTAAGTTGCAATGGACGGAAAACTTATCCCAGGATACGGATGTCCGGTTTCAGATCCGCACTTCAGCTAATGGAACGGATTGGGGTCCGTGGTGCGGACCGGATAACGGCACAGCCGGGACTTGTAATTCCAGCACTTATTTCACCGATCCGACCGGAGGTGAAGTCGTGGATGACATCCAAAAAGACGGTCAGAGCGACCAGTATTTTCAATATAACGCTGTTTTGGATAGTATGGCTGGAGCATTCTTGCCGATCCTTTCGAGTATGTCCGTAACGTACTCAAGGATAGGACCGGCAACGCTGACCACTTCAGCTACGGTTGTTAATAAAACTTCCAGTTCCGCTACTCTTTCCGGTAACATCACTAATACCGGTGGTGAAAACCCGACCCGCTACATCCAGTATGGTACCGGACCAAGTGTTTATACGAGCGAATGTGATGCCGGAGTCGGAGGGGTAGGCGAGTATTCGTGTGTTCTCACCGACCTCACCCCCGACACCACCTACTACTACCGCGCCAAAGCCGTCAACTCGGCCGGAGAAGCCTATGGCACGGAACTGAGTTTCATCACTTTGCCCGCTGAAGTCATCGTCAACAATCCGACTTCAGACGACATCGATGGCTTGCTAGCCGACAGCTATCTCACTTTGAATTCCGGCACCCTGGATGCCACCGACCAAGTCACCACCAACCTGGCCGTCAAATTCGCCACCGGCTCAAACCAAATCACTCTGCCAGACAACACCGCCATCACCAACACGGAAGGCGGAAACTTCGATATGTCCGCTTTCGACATCAGTCTTCGGGACGTCCGCTCTGAAGTCTCCGACAGCCTGGCCGCCGTCAAAGTCGGCGTGCCGAATACTAAACTGACCTTCACCAACAATCCGGTCACTCTCAGCATCTATCTCGGCGCCCAGCATAACGGCAAAACGATGGATGTCCAATACCAGGAAGACGGAGACCTGACTTGGAACGACCACACCACCTGCGTCATCACCGACAGCCTGTGTAGCTTCACCACCACCCACGCCACCACCTACTCAGTCAACGGCGACGGTTCCATCTCCGGGGAGACCACCGTTGGCAGTTCTTTGCCGATTGAAGCCACCATCGCCCTGGCTTGCACCGACACCCTGACGCTCAACCCCATCACTGGCACCGGCCAATCGGCTATCGATGCCGCCAACGAAGCTACCTGCAACATCAAGACCAACAATTCGAACGGTTACAAACTGGAATGGTCCGCTTCCCAGGAGAATCTCACCAACGCCACTTCCGACACCATCTCCGGCTACCTGCCGGCTACTCCTGACACTCCGGAAATCTGGACCATCGACCAAGCCACCTCGGCTTGGGGCGCCCGCCTCAAATCCACTTCCACCGATCCCGATACCGACCTCTGGGGGACCAGTGACGGCTACGCCGGCAAATGGCTCAATGTTTCCGCTGCCGCCTACCAGATCATCGTCCGCTCCACCGAAACCCTTCAGACCGGTTCCGAACAGATCATCCAATTCGGTTCCGAGATCGGTTCCAACAAATTCCAACCGACCGGCACCTATACCGGTAGTGTAGTGATGACAGCGACGACGTTGTAGGGGAGTCATATTAAAAGAAACAGCCTATCGGATAGGTTGTTTTTTTTGGTTGAAAAATCTTTCCAGAAAATTGATTTATGACCAGGATGTCTAAATTCAGATTTTTTGCTGTTTCTGATGCTTGCTGTGGACAACTCCGTATTGTTCAGGAATCGCAAATCTGGTATAATTCAAAACAGCAGACATTCAGGCGGCTTCAGCTAGGTTACCCAAAAAAACAAAAACCAAATCCGGGTGAAAAAAACAAACGAAACAATTTCCCAATTGGCAGTTTCTCCAAATCGAAGGAGCGGATTTCTATCCGGTTCTTTTTTAATTTCTCCGATCAAAAAACTCATCCGAAAGAAATCCGCCAAGATCGTTTCAATCATAACTTTATTCGCTTTGGTTTCCGGCATCTATT
>JAUXSI010000043.1 GCA_030679985.1 Candidatus Moraniibacteriota bacterium
TAAATTATAAATTTCAAAATTCAAAACTGTTTTTATATTTTGGATTTCGGTAATTGTAATTTATCTGGGATTTGTTATTTTGGGTTTTGAATTTTTAAAAAATTAGTTGGTTGTTTTATTTTTTAACCGTATTTCTTGGAACAACTCGCCTTGTTCGACTTCGATGATCCGCTGTTTGACCATTTCCAACATAGCCAAAAAGGAGAGAATCACATCTATCTTGTCCGTCGCCCCGGTCGTCAATTCGGAAAATGACATCTCGACCCGCTGGCGCAAGGTATTCTGCAAATCGTTGATTTTCTCTTCCAATGTGATGACCTCCCGGACCACCTCCTCATCCAACTGTTCGACAATCGGAATTTCCACCAGGACGAATTGAAAATATTTCCGCAGATCATAAGCATTAATATCTTCCGGCGGATAGAAAAGAGCTTGCACTCCGACATAACCCGGCCGCGCATAGCTGATCCTGCCGGTTTCCGCCAGCTTCCCCAACACGAGCGAAGCCTCTTTGAATTTCTTGTATTCCTCCAGCTGCTTGGCCAAATCCTTGATTTCTTCTTCCTCTTCCTCCGTGAATTGCAAAAGCGGCAAAAGCGCCCGGGACTTTATCAAAATCAATTTGGCCGCTACCGACAAGAATTCGGCTAAATTCTCCAGCTTTATCTCCTCATTGGCCCGGATATGCTCCAAATATTGGTCAGCCACGTGTGCCAGGCTCAGCTCAGTGATATTCAGCTTTTCCTTCTCGATCAGCTCCAATAGCAGGTCCATCGGTCCCTCGAATTTCTCTATTTTTACGTTATACGCCATAATTCAAATTTTATATCCCTGCCCCTGTCAGCATTACCGCCAGTCCGCACTGCCTACATACTATCACCGATTATTATTTTTTTCAAACAAAAAACGTTCCCAGTTTTGCCCGACCCGATCAATCCCTGGCCGCCGCCTTAGCCCGCATCTCTTTCTCACTTGCGTTATCCACCAGCTTCAACGCCGGATAGAGGGCCGACAAGACGACCAGTCCGGTCAGGATGAAAGTGAACTTGATCGGCGCGAAAATCAATACCACGGACGAAAGGGCCGCGGCCATGATATTGGCCACCGGCACGGATGTACGGAAAAAATTGATAAGATCCACGTCGGCCGCGTCGATTTTCTTGAAAAAATACGAATCCCGCAGGATTTCTATCAGCGCCGCCCCGATTCTGGTGGCAAACAGGATTATCGCCCAGATAGTCGCCGTGCCGGTGCCGATAAAATATATCGCCGAAGTCGAACAAGCCATCAGCAAAAGCGCCACGATCAAAAATTCCTTCTCGCCGGTTTTCTTGTCCGCCAAAATCCCCATCGGATATTGCAAGACCACGAAAGGCACCAACATAGCCGTAAAGATCCAGCCGATATTCTCCCAGGAATATCCCAAGTCACGCAGATAGATCGGGGTATAGATTATCATCAAAGCATAGAAGAATTCCAAAACGAATGAGATATAATATATGCGCACTATATCCGCCTGGCGGCGCACTTTCCGCAGGATATCCATCACTTTCAGTTTCTGCTCGAATTTATGGTTGATATTCCTGAAACCGATCAAAGCGAAGATGAACACGAAACAATTGAAAATCAGGGCGAAGATGAAAATCCCCTGGAAATCCATCCGGTCCAGGATATAAGTCGAAGCGAACGGTCCGAACATAAAGCCGGCATTGAGGATGGTCAGATGCAAGCCGCGGATCCGGCCTGACATCCTGTCCACCGAAAAACTTTCCACGATCACATCCAGCGCCACCCATTCGATGTGGCCCAAGATTATATAAAGCATCAATAGCGCGACGCCGATCATCGACGGCTGGGTGAAAATCAGCAAGGTGATCACGACGATATTGGCCAGCAAGGAGAAATAAAAAACGTTCGATTTGCCCCAAAGCCGGACTAATTTATGCAGATTCAACAGGATTAGCAGGAATATCCCGTAGGAAACCGCGTAAAAAACTCCGACATTCTGCATGCCGGTGGCCAATTCGAAATACGAAGACATCACGTAGATCAGGACGGCCTGTGAAAAACCCATCAGAAAAGTCACGAAACTCGATAGACGGAGCCGCATCTCATCCAATCGCTCATTGTGCTTGTTTTGCTTCATTTGTTTTTGCCAGCCCCCAAGAAAAACTTTCCGCGCAAGCACGGGACAAACCGATCCTGGCAGGCGATTTTATTTTTATATCCGATTGTTTTAGAACCGCTATGGGGTCAACCTCTTCACGTCGCGCGGAAAAAGGATCGCCTCCTTGATACTGCCCAGACCCAAGATTTTCTGCACGATCCGCTCCGAACCGAGCCCCCAGCCGCCGTGCGGCGGGATGCCGTATTTGAAGATGTCCAGATAGTGCGCGAAGTCTTCCGGATTCAGATTGTGTTTTTTTATACTAGCCACCAGTTGATTGTAATCATAAATCCTTTGCCCTCCCGTAGAAATTTCCAACCCCCTGAACAAAAGATCGAATGTGTCGGTATATTGCGGATCGGCACTCGGCATCGAATAGAACGGCCGGATGCTGGTCGGATAATGCGTCAGGAACACGAAATCGGAATTGTGGTTTTTCTTGACCCATTCACAGATCAAGCGCTCGCCCTCCGCGTCGATGTCGACTTCTTCCATCTTTTTGCCATATTCCTTGTCCAGGATATCCAAAGCTTCCGTCAATTTCATCCGGGGAATTTTTTCTACCGGCAAAATCTGCGCGCCGTACGCTTCCAATTCAGCTTGGCAATTTTGGGAAATTTCTTCCATCACATAGGCTATGACTTTTTCCAGCTCAGCCATCACATCTTCAGAACTCTCGATGAATCCCATTTCGGCGTCCATTCCGATGTATTCATTGACATGGCGCGTGGTGTAGTGCGGTTCAGCCCGGAAAACCGAACCGACCTCGAACACCCTTTCAAAAATCGCCACTCCGGCTTGTTTGTAAAATTGCGGGCTCTGGGCCAAATAAGCCTCTTTTTCAAAATATTTTATTTTGAAAAAATTCGCTCCGCCTTCCGTCGCCGCGTTTACGATCTTAGGCGTCTTTATTTCCATAAAGCCGCTTTGTTTCATGATCCGCGCGTAAGCGCCGACCATTTCCGCATAAATCTTAAAAATGGCTTTGACTTTTTCATTACGCAAAGTCAGCGTCCGATTGTCCAAAAGGGTATCCAGATTGAGGTTCAGTTCTTCGGCCGAGATGTCGACCGGCAATTCCACTTCCGGCTTGGAAATCACGCTTAATTTTTCCACTTCGATTTCCACCCCGCCGGTCGGAATCTTCTCATTCTTCGCCCCGCCCGGGCGCGCCTTCACCAGCCCCTCCACTTCGATGATATATTCGCTGCGGATTTCCTTGGCAGCCCTGTACGCCTCCTCCTTGTCAGGGATGATCACCATTTGGATCTTCCCGCTCCGGTCGCGTAAATCGATAAAAATAAGTTTGCCGTGGTCGCGGCGGATATTGACCCAGCCCTCCAATTTCACGACTTGGCCGACCAGACGCGGCGTTTCATCGATTAAAGTTCTTTCCATAGGTTTGCTTTAGCGGTTATTTATGATTTATTTAATATTTCGGCGATCTTGTCGCTCAATTCGCTCGGAGTGACCTGGGTTTTGACATAGAATTTCGTCACGCCCATCGCGATGACTTTTTCAGCCGCCACTTCATCTACCGAGGCTGAGAGGATTATGATCGGGATGTTTTTAGTCTTATCTTCCATCTTCAGCTTTTCCACGATTTCCTCCCCGGTCATAGCCGGCATCATCATATCGATCACATACAGATCGTAATCGTTTTTCAATGCCTCTTTGAGACCCCAGGCCCCATTGTTGGCCGATTCGACATGGAAGCCGTCCTGTTCCAATTTTCCTCCGAACATATCGACAAAGATATCCTCATCCTCAATCAGCAAAATCCTTTTCTGATTGTTCCGTTTGTCGCTGTCGGCCGGTTCCGCCGCCTCGCTTATCCGAGCTTCGTTTTTCCGTTGTTGCTGATATTGGCCCAAAAGCCTTTGGATTTCCGCCACCAGCTCGCTCGGACTGAAATCCGATTTGGCCACGAAACCGTCAGCCCCCAGATGGACCGCCTTATCCCGGTCATCTTTCTGGCTCAGATTGCTCGTCACGATTATTTTTATGTCCGGATCATATCTTCCGTTCCGCAATTCCGAAATCAACTGGAAGCCGTCCATTTTAGGCATAATCAAATCCGTCATGACTACGTCTATTTTTTCCACTTTGGCGATGCCGAGAGCCTGCTCGGCCGTAGTCGCCGGAAAAACCTCAAAGCCCGAATTGGAAAATTTCTTAAAATAGATTTCGGCGATCATCGGATCGTCTTCAACAATGATGATTTTAGTCATAACTTAAAAAAACGGCCTTAGGCTTATTTTTGGATTATACAGCATTCAAGCTATTTTTACAACTCTCCAGACGCGCGATCACCCGCTCGATTATCCAGTCAGGAGTGGAAGCTCCCGCCGTCACCGCCACCGTATCCGCCCCTTTAAAAAATCCGCATTCTGGCATATCTTCATCACTTTCGATAAAAACCGATTTTTTGTTGAGGCTTTTGGCGATTTCGTACAGGCGCGTCGAGTTGGCACTCTCCGTTGAGCCGATCACCATCACGACATCGCTCTCGCGGGCTATTTTTTTGATTTCATCCTGCCGCTGGTTAGTAGCCAGACAAATCGTATTCGCGATTTCAGCGTCCGGATATTTTTCTTTCACGGACCCATACACCTCATCCACAAAATCCCGGCTCTGGGTGGTCTGCGAAAGGATGATGATTTTTTCCGATTGCGCCAAATTGATATTTTTCAAATCCTCGCGATCAGAAATGATAGTCGCCCGGCCATTTCCCCACTCGAAGATGCTTTTCACCTCCTTATGTTCTTTGTCACCCACCAGGATGATGGCATAGCCCCGTTTGGAATAGGCCTGCGCCAACCGCTGGACTTTGATGACTTTCGGACAAGTCGTATCAACTATATCGATGTTTTTTTCTTTGGCCAACCCATAGATCTGCGGTCCTACTCCGTGAGCTGTAATGATGACCGTGCCGATTTCCCCCTCCTTAGCCCGCGTAAATCCCTCCAAATCTATTTTTTTTATGCCTTTCTCCTCAATTTTTTTGACTACGTCCCGGTTATGCACCAAAGACCCCAGCACATAGACAGGTTTTTTCACTTTGTCAGAATCGAGATTGTCCACAATATCAAAAGCCCGGCGCACCCCGTCGCAAAATCCCGCGAATTGGCTTAATGTGATTTTCATAACAATTTTCATCCTAAAACCCGGTTCAGGATCCGTTTTTCTCATATTTTCATTCTATCCTAAAACCCAGTCTTAGGAAAACCAATCCATTAATGCTCAATAATTTCCAATTTTATTCCCTCATCCTTAGCTGTTAATTTAACCGTACCCCCTATAGGAAAAGTGATTTGCGGGGTCGTATGTCCAAAATCCACTCCGGCAATAATTGGAATTCCGGATAGTTCTTTTTTGGATTTAATGATATTTATAAGCTTATCCTTGGTCATATCAGCCCCTTTTTGAAATCTTCCAATAATGATTCCTCGCACATTTTTAAAGTCCGGTTGATGAATAAGCGATTGCAAATCACGATCGAAACTTACCGGAAACATTTTTCCATTCATATCATCATCTTCTAAAAATAATATTGCGTCCCTCAAGCTAGGCATAAATTCCGTCCCCTGCAAAAGATTCAGAGTGCCCAGATTACCACCTATAATCACTCCCGCCGCCTCGCCAGCGTTAATCACCTGAAATCCCTCATTTTTAATGAATTCCCTGTTTTCCTGATTCAGATACCAGGCATCATCGCTCCATTCATCTGACGGTATAATTTCAAACGGGCTTTCTTGCATCAAACATTTTTCGAAATATGCGCTTGTATATCCAATACCCTTGATCATACCGAAGGTTGAAAAGTGCGGCCCTGAATATGTAATCAATCCGGTTTTTGCATAAATCGCATTCGAAAGCGCAGTTATATCTGAAAAGCCGCAAATAATTTTTGGATTGTTTTTTATAAGATCATAATCCAAATATTTTAAAATTTGATTGACATTAAAACCGCCAATAACCGTCAAAATTCCCTTTACGTTCTTATCGGAAAATGCTTCATGCAAGTCAGCTACCCGCGATTCAATCGAAGATGATCGGAATAAATCAATTTCTTCCGAATTTTTTGCATATGAAATCCGAAATCCCATGCCCGCCAATTTTTCTTCAGCAATTTTTCTGATTTCTTGCGAAATTATACCCAAACTTCTTGATGGCGCGATAATCCTTATTTCATCACCGGCTTTAATTTTTTTTGGAATCATATATTTGAATTAATATTCTTTAAATCTTCCTAAAACCCAGCCTTAGGAAAATCAATCCACATCCCCCACCTGCTGCAGCTGCAGTAATTTCTGGTAGAGTCCGCCGTCGGACTTGGCCAGTTCGTGGTGGCTGCCGGATTCGATCACTTTGCCTTTTTCCAGGACGATGATCTTGTCGGCTTTGCGGATAGTACTCAGGCGATGCGCGATCAGGATCACGGTGCGGTTCTTGCAGATTTTGTCCATCGCATCTTGGATCAGCTTTTCACTGTAGGAATCCAAACTGCTCGTCGCCTCGTCAAAAATCAGGATTCTCGGATCAGCCAAAATGGCGCGCGCGATACCGATCCGCTGCCTTTGACCGCCGGACAATTTGATGCCGCGTTCCCCGGCCAGCGTATCATATCCTTCGGGAAATTGCGCGATGAATTCCTCGGCGTTGGCCACGCGCGCCGCCGCCCGGATTTCCCGGTCGGTCGCGTGCGGTTTAGCATAGCTGATATTATCGCGGATCGAAGCGCTGAAAATTTCCACGTCCTGCGGCACGATCGCCATAAATTTACGGAAGCCTTTCAAATCATAATCCTTGATATTCTTCCCGTCCAGCAACACTTCACCACTGGTCGGATCATAATGCCGGTAGGCCATCCTGACCACCGTGGTCTTGCCGCCGCCCGACGGACCAGCCAGGGCTGTCACACAATCCGATTGTATTTTCAAATTGACTCCGTCCAACGCCTTGAGCGAGCTGTCGGCATACGCGAAATCCACCCCCTTGAATTCGATTTCCCCGTGCAAAGATTTGGGCTTCAATCCGTGCTTGGGATTTTTGACATCCGACTCTTCCAACGACAGATAGTACAGACGGTCCACCGCTTCGGCACTTTCCATTATGCGGTCATATAGTCGTGAGATGCGATAGAGTGACAGCAAGGCTTTCTCCGAAATGGTATAGACGAAAACCATCGTGCCGATCGTAATGCTTCCTTGGTAGATAAGATACATCCCGGAAATGAGGATAAAAGCCCGGCCGGAGTCGATTACCAAATTCCTCTTCAGGTTCTGCCGCATAATTTTGCCGAATTCAAACAGGATCTGCTTGCGTATCTTGTCGCGGATCATTCCGAAAAATCCGATTTCCCGGTCCTCCTGCACAAACGACTTGACCGCGTTGATATTGATGATCGCCTGCGTCATATTACCTGAAGCTTCCTCTTCCATCCGGAACCTGGCCTTGCGGTACGGATAGACGGATTTATTGACCTTGATCGTCAACAGCACGAAGGCTATGGCGAAAGCCACGATTACCAGGCCAAAACGCCAATCGATGACAAACAGAGTGACTGCCGTAAAAACCAACTGCAAACTGGTCGGCGCCACTTCCCAGAAAAAATTACCCAGGAGTTCGTCGATCTTGGTCACGCCTCTTTGGATTTTGGTGATTTTGTTGCCGGTATTTTCCTTTTCATGGTAGCCCAGACTCAAAGACATCATCTTCTTGAACGCGTCGCCATACAAACGCACTTCGACATCCACCAATATTTTGAAAATCCGCCTGTCCTGCAGGAAGGCCAGAAACGACGTGGCCTGGTTGGCCAGAAACATCCCCGCCACATACGCCAGCAGCAGATTGATTTGGGCGGCGGAAAAATTCGTCACCAGGTCGATGATCAATTTCAAAATATACGGCCCGGCCAGACGCATCAACTCCAAACAGAATGTCACGGTTAAAAGCCGCCCGATCTGTTTATGCGAAGGTTCCAATAATTTCCAGATGCGCACCCAAAAACCGTGGATGTCATAACCCTTGATTTTTTCCGCTGAAAATTTTTGTTCTTCTTTTTTACCCATACCCCGTCATACTAACACACTGAATTAATAACCGCTCCGTTTTAGCGGAGCGGAAGAATTTTTTCCCGGCCTATTTGGTCTGGAAATATTTGACTATTTCCGAGCCGTCCAAAGGCGCATATTCCACTGCTCCGTTTTTCCTATTTTTGATTTCCACGCGGTTGTCCCGCATATTTTTTTCACTGACCACCAGCTGGTACGGCAGGCCGGTCAGGTCCGCGTCGGCGAATTTCACGCCGGGATTCGCATCGCGGTCATCAAACAAGACTTCGATTCCGGCCGCTGCCATCGTCCTATAAATATCGTCCGCTTTTTCATTTTGATTCAAGCTCAGAAGATGGACCTGGAAAGGCGCCACAGTTTCCGGCCAAATGATGCCCTTTTCGTCATGATGCACTTCCACCACCGTGCCCATCAGGCGGCCCAGGCCGATGCCGTAGCAACCCATGATGATTTCTTTGGCCTCGCCTTTTTCATTTTTAACCGCCAAATCGAACGGTTTGGTGTATTTATTCATCAGTTTGAAAATATTGCCCACCTCGATCGCTTTTTCTTCCCTGAATCCCGCATTCTTGCATTCCGGACATTCCGCCGCTTCCGCCTTGATTTCCTTGTTGACCGCCAAACCGCATTTTTCGCAGACATAAATGATATCCTCCCCGGCCGGCGTGATAGCCTGGAACTCATGGGAATATTTGGAAAAAGATCCGCCGGAAGCGAAAGTCAGATGCGTCACTTCCTTGAGGCCGGCGCGCTCGAAAATTTTGAAATACGCCGCTTTGGATCTTTCATAATACGCGTCCAGATCGGCCTCGTCCAAATGGAAAGAATACAAATCTTTCATAATAAATTCCCGTCCGCGCAAGATGCCGGACTTGGCGCGCAATTCCATCCGGCATTTGTTTTGGAATTGATAGACCGAAAAAGGCAGGTCTTTGTAGGAATTGATGAATTTTTGCGCCAACGGCACTACCACCTCTTCGTGGGTCGGCCCCAACGCCGCCTCGCGCCCGCTGGCGTCTTTCACCTTATACAAATCATCCATACTGTCCCAGCGCCCGGTCTTCAGCCAATTTTCTTTCGGTTGCATCGACGGCATAAAAATTTCCTGCCCGCCTAAAGCGTTGATTTCCTCTCGGATGATATTCTCGATCTTGTTCATCACGCGCAGCCCCAATGGCAGAATCGTATAGACTCCGGCCATTTCTTTATCGACAAAACCGGCGCGGATCAAAAGCTGGGCGTTCACGCTCACTTCGTCTTTCAGCGCGTCTTTTTGGGTTTTGGTGAATAATTGCGATTGTTTCATAAGGTTTATTTAATGATATAAGTCTATTACAAAAAGCTTCTTTTGCCAAATTTTTTTATCGATCTCACGTCATATCATTATTTTCTTATAGCACCATTGCTTGTAACTAGGTATTTGTAAGTCGTTAATTCAGAATAAGCAAACGGCCCTCTGGCATGCAACTTCTGGGTACTTATTCCAATTTCTCCGCCCATGCCAAATTCTTCTCCGTCGCTGAATTGAGTGGAGGTGTTCAAATAGAGGCAAGCCGCATCGATATTTTGGAAGAATGAATCGATATTGACTTTTGATTTGGTTATGATGGCTTCGCTATGCCCTAGACTGTGTTTTTGAATATGATTGATAGCTTCGCCCAGATTATCAACAATTTTTACCGCTAAAGTATAATCGAGGAATTCGGTGTCGAAATCGTTTTTATCCGCCTTGCGCAATAGCGCATAATTTATTTTTTTCAGACTATCATAGCCGACTTTGTCGGCTATGATAGTCACATTCTTATCCACAAGAAGGGGGGCTAATTCAGCTAGGATTTTTTTGTATATTTTTTTATTAATAAGCAGTACATCTAACGCGTTGCAGATGGAAACCCGTCTGGTTTTCGCATTGACTATAACTTTTTTGGCTAACTCTAAATCGGCACTTTCATCCACATAAATATGCACTACGGAAGCGCCGGTTATTATGGTCGGAACTTTTGCATTTTCCCTGATAAACTTTATGAGATTTTTACCTCCGCGGGGAATCAGGCAATCAATTTTTTGATTAGATATTAATTGCAGGCTTAAATTTTTATCTATACCGCTGAAATCTTGGATTATGTTTGGATTAATGGAAAATTTCTTGAGAGCTTTTTTAACGAGTGAAACTAATATTTTATTGGTATTTTGGATTTCTTTGCCACCTTTTAGGATTATAGCGTTGCCACTCTTGAAGGCCATAGCGAAAGCGTCAATCGTCACGTTAGGCCTGGATTCATATATCATAGCGATTAGTCCCAGGGGGACGGATATTTTCTTGATATGGATTCCGCTTGTCATGTCTTTTTCTCTGATGGTTTTAAAAAGAATATCTTTTAGGATGGCTAAGTCGGAGAGGCTATCAGCCATCAAGCGTATCTTATTCTTATCCAATTCGAGACGTTCGATAAAACTTTCGATATGTCCGTTTTCTCGGGCAATTTCAATATCTTTTTTATTTTTTTTGATGATGTTAACGGTCTCTTGTTTGAGTATTTTTGCAAGCTGAAGAAGGACATTTTTTCTGTCACTTTTTTTCAGTGCAAGTAAACAAACAGAATATTTTTTTGCTCGGGCTATACCCTTTGTAAGATTATTTGATGTCATAGTTTGATAATTCTTTTGCTCGTTCATATGCTTTTCGGGCAACTTGTTGCCACTTTCTATAAAAATTAGAAACATTTAATTTTTTCAGGGCGGCTTCAGTAGTGCCTTTTTTGGAAGTTACTTTTTTAATGAGGATATCTAGTGATGAGTCATCCGCTTGCTGTGCATAATCAAAGGAACCCTTTACGGTTTGCATCGCGATTTGCCTAGCTTCTTTCGATGAAAATCCTAAAGATTCAGCCGCCTTTGCAAGGGCGTTGATGAATAAAAAAACATAGGCTGGTCCGGAACCGGAGATTGCCGTTATGGCATTGAGCATATCTTCATTTTTAGTGAAAATAGTTAGTCCGAAGGAATTTAATATGTTGGTTACTTGTCGCAGTTCTTTTTTTGAAAAATTATTTTTTATTGTATGCCAGCCCGTCACAGCCCCTTGCGCTTGGAGCGCCAAGTTTGGCATAGTGCGAATTATTTTTTTTGAGGGCAGTATTCTTTTGATATTAGCAATTGTGACCCCGGCCATTATTGAAATGATTATAACTGATTTTTTCCGGATAATTTTTGAGTCTTTCGGGGATAAGTTATAAAAATTTTGTGGCTTGATGCAAAGAAACACGATGTCGCAACTATTAAGTAATTCCCCTACACTTGCGACACAAATCGCACCACTCACTCTTCGCACATCCAAAGAACAAATGAATATTTTTTGACTATCCGCTTTTTTATTTTTAGTTAAAACAGAAAAAATAGATCGGCCCATATTTCCAAATCCAAATATTCCTATATTTATTTTTTCTGATTTATTCATAATTTATGGATTTTTATTTGATTAACTTTTTTTATTTTTTCGCGCATATTATGATTCAGACAAAAAAGCCTCTTTTGCCAAATTATTCGGGAGAGCGCTTTCTTTCAGACATAGAACCGTGTTCCGAAATCTTTTTCCCACAGAATAGTTCGCAGGATAAAATTATTTTCCCTAGCCGGCGCCAGATGCGCCTGCATGCCGGCCTGCGCCAATTCAGCTAGGACCAAGACCTTGGTCCGCATACCGTCTTTCCCATGCCCCAAGATACTTCCGCCCTTGGCACATTTCAACACCGTTTCAATTTCGGAAACATTGATGTAATGCATCACTTTCCCTTTCTGATCGAGAAATCCCGGCTGGTCAAAACCGATAATCGCGATATCCGCTCCGACCAAAAGACACATCAATTTGAACAGCCGGTCATTGTCCGCGCAATGTTCCAACGCCTTGATTTCTTCATTATCAATGACGTCGTTCGCGTTGATGACCGGAACCACGCCCGCATTGAAAGCTTCCAGCATCGTCTTTTTAGTCAGGCAGGTTTTCGGATTTTCCGCGTCGATCAGATATTCATCCGTCAGCAGCATCTGCGCCGCATCGACGCCTAATTTTTCTAGTTCCATGGCGTACCGGTTCACAACCCGGATCTGCCCGACTGCCGAACGCAGATTTCTGGAGCGTTTTTCGTTTGGATCACTGGCAATCGCCCCGGAAGTTACGACAAAAACACCGTTGCCGTCTCGGACGAGTGCCGCAATCTGCCTGCAGACTTGCTGGATCAAACCACGGTTGATTTTTTTATCAGAAACCAAAGTAGCTGAACCTAGTTTAATACCGATGATTCTCTTTTTCTCCATGCCAGTTTCCCCTTTTTTAATTAGATCAAAGAACTAAAAAACAGCCTATCCATTAGGCTGTCCCGTGTCTATCTAAAATCTTTTTATCCGTTGATTTCAAACACACATAAGCAGCCTAATTGCCTAGGATGCGGATCTGCCGGGATTGAATTTGTGCGTTTGAAATTATTCATATCCTTATCATAACATCTGGCCGAATTTTGTCAAAAAAACAGGGGCGCCCACATTGTGGACACCCCGGGTCGGATCTGGCGCGGCAAGATTTCATCGCCAGCCTCTCGTGCTGGGCTTGATCTCCCTCCCGCATTTCGGACAGATGAATTTCATCGTTTCCCCATCGCGATAAACGGTCGTTCCGCATTTATCACAGACGGTCCTGCCTAAAACTTTTTTTTCGTTCGTTTGTTTCTCGATCATAGCATGCCTCATTTGTTAAAGTTCACCGAAAAAAAAACAAAAAACTCCCCGTCTTTTGGCGCGATAAAAATCGCGCGAAAGGACGAAGAGTCTTGATAGACTTAGTGCTTCGTGTTGCCACCTTTTTTCTGGAAATAAAAAAATCCTGCGGAACAGGACCAGAATTTCCACTCATCAACTCTTTGTTTTTCGCTTCGCGAAAAACATGATATTGATTATCCTATGGTTACGGAGGATGCCGGGTTTCCACTGACGCAGAAACCGCCTTTCCCGACAAGCGGGATGGATCGGACCCAACCCCGTTCCACCCAAGGTGGACGGGATCCGATTCATAGGCTTTGTGATTGTCAAACCTGTTTTAATTTTAGCAAATCAGCTGGAATTGTCAAATACAATCGGATTCTCGCCTTATTTGATATATTCCGACAATTCGCTGATAGAAGAAAGCTTCGGGATATCGATTTCCGTTTGATTTTGCTGCTGCCAATTATCATCAATTTTCAAAAGCAGCTGGTTTAATTCCGGATATTCCTTACGCGCTTCGATTGCCTCTTTCCAAGTGTCATTCACCATCCAATCGCCGGCTTGCGGCTGGATTTTTTCCAATGCCGGCAACTTGCCGTCTTGGCAGATGTGGATTTCATCGAAAAAAACGTCCAAGCCGGATTTTTTCATCTTATGCGATTGCAAGTCGGAATGGCCCTTGGTCAATAAAATAAGCTCGAAACCCCTATTCTTGAAACCTTCCAATACTTCAAAAGTTTCCCGATCGACATACCGGGTGAAATCACCCCGCAAAAAATCATTCCATTCTCGCAACGCGCCTTCTTTGCTGAAATCAACTGAATTGCCGCTCAAGATATCCGCGTGCGCGGCAAAATCATAGGCGCCTCCGACCTTGTCCCGATAATCCTTGTACGTCGCCAGGACGTCTTCCCGGGAAGCTCCGTTTTTCACGAGAATATCGAACAGCTCCTCTTTAAAAAGAGCTGTTTTAAACAATGTGTGATCCAGGTCAAAAATGATTTTCATCGGATTCGCAATCTAGCTGGTTAAAACGGATATTCCCATATCCGTTTTAATAAATATTTTTCACCGGATATTTGGTTCCGCGCCTGAGCAAATTGGTTTCGATATCCTGCAAATTGAATTTTTCTTTGAAATAATCGACCACGAACTGCACTTCCAGGCCGTTGCGGCAAGTGTAGATGTCGGCGCTCAGGAAACCGCGGGCCGGAAAAGTGTGCAAAGCGATATGGCTTTCCGCCACCACCACGAATCCGCGCCATCCGCCCGGATCCTTCTCGCCGTTTTCCGGCGCGAAGAAAACCGCCGGCGTACTCAGTTTTTTCATCTTGAGCAGGTTTGGCAATTCATTGACCACATCAAAGACGTTTTTCTTATCGCCAAGCTTGGCCAAGTCGCCGCCATAGCCGTCGATAGTCAGATGCTCGCCGAAATGGGTCATCTCGGGAATCTCTTCTTGTTCCATATTTTTCAAATTTATTTGATTTATAATTTTTCGATTTCCTCCAAAAGACTGGCAAGGATTTCATTTTCCTTGACCGATTTGATGACCTTGCCTTTGCGGAAAATCGCGCCCATCCCCTGGCCGCCTGCCACGCCGATATCGGCCTCCCGCGCTTCGCCCGGACCATTCACCACGCAACCCATCACGGAAATATGGATATTTTTGTCGATGTCCTTGGTCGCCTCCTCCACTTTTTTCACCAATTCGATCAAGGCTATCTGGGTGCGCCCGCAAGTCGGACAACTGGTGATGGTCACGCCTCTTTTCCGTAACTTCAAAGATTTCAAGATTTCCCAGGCCACGCCGATTTCATCCAACGGATCGGCCGTCAATGAGACGCGCAATGTCGCGCCGATCCCGTCATAGAGCAGGATGCCCAGTCCGATCGAAGACATAATCGTGCCGCGGAAAGCCGTACCGGCCTCTGTGATTCCGATGTGCAACGGATAGTCGACTTTTTTCGCCAGCAGCCGATAGGCTTCCACCGTCCGCTCGATATCGGACGCTTTCAGGGAAACCAGGATATCTTTGAATTTATATTTTTCCAAAATGCGGATATGGCGCATCGCCGACTCGACCATCCCTTGGGCCGTCACCTTGTTTTTATATTTTTTCAAAATGTCCTTTTCCAGCGACCCGCCGTTGATACCGATGCGGATCGGAATTTTTTTCTTCTTGCAAGCCATCACCACCGCTTTCGTCTTTTCTTCCGAACCGATATTGCCCGGGTTGATGCGCACCTTGTCGATGCCTTGTGCGATCACCTCCAGAGCCAGCTTGTGGTCAAAATGGATATCCGCCACC
>JAUXSI010000046.1 GCA_030679985.1 Candidatus Moraniibacteriota bacterium
GGTGGAAAGCGCCGGAGGGAGCGGCATCATCGTTCAGGCTGATATCGCTGACGCGGCGGACCGGGCACGACTGGTCGCGCAGACGCTGGAGGCGTTCAGGCGGATCGACCTGCTCGTGAACAATGCCGCAATGGGGCCGCGCCGGCGGGTGGATCTGCTCGAAATGACCGAAACCAGTTACGACGAGGTGATGGCGACGAATCTCAAGGGTCCTTTCTTCCTCACCCAGCTCGTCGTACGCCGGATGATCGAACTCAAAACCGAAAAGGCCCGAATCGTCAATATCGGCTCGATCAGCGCCTACACGAGCAGCACGAATCGAGGCGAGTACTGCCTCTCCAAGGCCGGAATGGGAATGATGACGGCGCTTTTCGCCGATCGCCTGGCGGCGTACGGGATCAACGTCTACGAGGTGCGTCCCGGCTTCATCCGCACCGACCTGACGCAACCTGCATGGGACAAATACGACCGGTTGATGGCCGAAGGGCTGACGCCGATCGCCCGCTGGGGACAGCCGGAAGAAGTCGCCCGTGCGGTGGTCGCCATTGCTCAGGACTGTTTCCCGATATCGACCGGGGAAGTGATCAATGTGGACAGCGGGTTCCATCTGCGCCGGTTGTAATCCCTACGCGCCCACCTCCGGGTCGGGCTCGATGGCGGACGTATATCATCCCCGGTCGATCATTGTGGCGCTGCGCGAGGCGGGGTACAATGGATGGCTGTCGGGTGAGGCTTTCGATATGCAGTAGGGGCGGAGAGGATCGCAAAGGCCAGCGTAGAGTATCTGCAAAAGATCATCGTCTGAAGATATCCTCTTCAGATAGACCGCCCGTTTTTCCCCTCTCAGCATGGTTCCGATCACCCTGTCGATCCCCGTATCGCTTGAAATTTCTGTTGACATGCCCGTGAGGTTTTGTTATAGGAAAAGGCATTTCGTAATGCGAAACATATCCTTTCCGTCTTCAGTTGAACGGCATTCTCCAGACATCGACAGGAGGAGTGGGATTGAAAGCAGCGCAGCAACCGGCCGGCACCGTTCCCGCCAAGACGTCGTCAGGGTTCGGAAAATCAATTGAGAAAATCCTGGATTTTCTGATGAATACCATCGAAACGGCGGGCGCCATTCTGCTGGCCGTCATGACCCTGATCATCATCTGGCAGATCATCGCCCGTTTCCGGATCATCCACGTCATCTCCCCCTGGACCGAAGAG
>JAUXSI010000008.1 GCA_030679985.1 Candidatus Moraniibacteriota bacterium
TCTTTTCCCATTCATAATCTTCCAGCACGTCGGTTTGCGGCCGGGCGCCGGAACGCCGGAAATAGTCCACGACTTGGTTATGTGCGATCCGATAGGCCCAGCTGGAAAACTTCAAATCTCTATCATAAGCGTTCAAATTCTGATAAATCTTAATGAAAACTTCCTGCAACAGATCCTGCACATCATCCGGCGACAACCGTGTCAGGCGCCGGATATAGCCGGACAACTGGCCTTGGTAGCGCCCCATCAAAAGCCCGAAAGATTCGGGGTCGGTTTTCGCCAATTCGACTAAATGCGCGTCTGTCAACGCTTTTTCCTCAGCCATAATCTTATATAACTAGTACGCAACCTAAGCCGTTTGTTTTCACCTCCTACAGCAAGCCGCCCATCGAGCTGGAAAGCGTGCCCAAAAATATCGGAATGACGATAGCCAAGCCGATCAGGGGCAAGACGGTCATAATGACCGTGATGATGATCGTCGCCAGAAAATATTTGCGGGTTTTCTCCACACTGACCCAAATCGCCTCGATTTTCTTGTCCTGCTCCTCTAATTTTTTTATGATTTCGTTTTCCATAGATATTTTATATTTACCGGATAATCCGCATATGGAGCCATTATACCACGGATTGACAATTTAGCCTCTTTCTTGTTACGCTATTCTAAATATTCAAGATGCGGTTCCTTACTAAAATTCAACAGAGGAAACACGGTATGATTGAAGCAACCCTTAGGACGTCAGCCGCGGGATTAAGACGCGCTCAGCAGGCGGCGGAAAACAAAGGATCATTCATTCCTGCAGCTGTCATATTCGCCATCCGATGGGCGGTTACCATCGAAATGACTACTGACAAAGGAGTGGAGGTCGGCGAAATCGCCGCCGCAACCCGCAAGAAAGTAAATATTGAAAAACTTTCGGGAGCGCCGTATGAATATGCGGTATTTTTTCTCGGGCAACACTGGATCTTCGGTGAATCCCTGAAAAAATGGCATATGGCAGATCATTTGCCAAAACCAAAAGGATATGACAATTTGCTTCTTGATATCGGCGTGCCGATTTTTTAAAAGCAGCCATATCTTGTCCGTCATCCCCGCAAGCGCAAGCTTCGCGGGGACTTTTTTATTTATGATTCACTTTGACAGCAACGCGCTGAACTTCGCCCGCATTTTGGAAATCTTCGGCGAAATGACCGACTGGCAATAGGCCGCGTTCGGATTTTTTTGGAAATAATTTTTGTGGTATTCCTCGGCTTCATAAAAACCGGAAAGCTGCACGACTTGCGTCACGATCGGAGAGGCGAAAACTTTTTCTTCTTCCAGATCCGTGATGGTTTTTTGCGCGATTTCAAACTGCGTCTCATTTCCGGCCAAAATGATCGACCGATATTGCGGACCGACATCGTTGCCTTGCCGATCAAGCGTAGTCGGATCGTGCGTCGCGAAAAAAACATTAAGCAACGCTTCATAAGAAATCCGGGTCGGATCGAATTCGACCCGCACCACTTCGGCGTGTCCGGTCGTCCCGGTCGAAACGTCTTCGTAGGTCGGATTTTCGACCGCTCCGCCGGCATAGCCAGGCGTCACCGAAAGCACGCCGCGAATCATCCGGAAAACGGCTTCCGCGCACCAAAAGCAGCCCGAACCGAAATAGGCCGTTTCCGCGCCCGGCTGCGCGTCTTTCGGTGTGAATTTCATCGATAGCGAATTCACGCAGTGGCGCGTATCCGCTTCCGTCAGTTTTTCGCCTAAGAAAACATGGCCCAGGTGCGCCCCGCACCGCGCGCAAGTGATTTCCGTGCGCAAGCCGTCCGCATCCGGCGATCTTTTTACCGCGCCGGGAACTTCCCGGTCGAAACTCGGCCAGCCGCAATGCGCATCGAACTTGTCTTCCGAACGGTACAAGACCGCGCCGCACCGCCGGCAGACAAAAACCCCTTCCTTATAAAAATTTTCATATTCGCCGGAAAAAGGCGGCTCGGTTTTTTTATCTTCGATAATCCTTTTTTCCTCCGGTGAAAGTTTATTTAGCTTCATACGTTTATTACAATCCCCCATCCTTAAAAATTCCTTGTTAGGCGTGACCTCAAGTTCCGATCGGCCGGATTTAAAAATGCCGGCGGAAAAGATTCCCGCCGGCATTCCACTGAAGCGCTCATACGCTCTGAGCCTCTTCGCGGCGTTTACCGCAAAACATCCGCCTAATAACCATAATAGCCAGAATACATGGCCAAAGAACCGTAATGGCTCCGCATATCATCAATAATGCCAGCCATATAAAAAGATGTCCGGTTTCCGGATACCTCTCTACAATCGTCTCGCGTAACCCCGCGGAATTGATATAGAAATAAATTGCAGCTAATCCACCCAGCTCAACGCTGCCCAATATATAAATTCCCATGCCTGCATACCACCAGTCCATCTTGCCCTCCTCCTATTCGTTGTTTTGCTTTGATAAAAATTTATCAGATTTTTATTTTTTATTTATTTCTCTGTTAAGCTGCTGCTTCAATCTAATCACTGAATTATCAATTTGGCAATATCCGTCCTTTCCATCGTTTTTCCCATCATCAGACAAGCCTCAAATAAAGCTTAGAAGCCTATCTATGGACAAATTATCGTTTTTGATGTATAACTCAAATCCCCTCCCAAAAACACATTTTGCCGTTTGAAAGCTTGCAAAATCCTACGGATGTGCTATGGTACCCTGTGGTGCCGGAGTTTCTCCTCCGTTTCTCCAGCACCACGAAGACGGATGTGCCCGTCTTCATGATCCCCTGAGGTTGGGAAGCGTTCGCGCTTCCCAACCTCTCTTTTATTATTTATCTGGAAAACCTCCGGAGTTGCTGAACTGGATAAAAAAATAGACCGGCTAATTGGTTCTAGCCGGTCTCACGAAGCTTCTACTGGATCAATTATCGCATTGTTTTAGACGCGACAATCCTACCCAGCAGCTCGCCCAAATCCTTTTGAGTGAATGGCTTCATTATAAAGCCGTCAATGCTTCTGGGGATTTCCCGTTGCAGATCGAATCCCGAATACAGGATAACAGGTATTCCCGGATTTGCCTTAGTGATCCTATCAGCCAATTCGATGCCGCTGAGGCGCGGCATATTCTGGTCTGTCAAGACCAGATCGAACCGATGCGGATCACACAGAAACACACTCAGAGCCGCATCGCCATCCTCACTGCTGGTGACTTCGTAGCCCAGTCTTTCCAGCATTTGCGAAGTAACAACCCGTACGACCGGATCATCCTCCGCGAACAGAATTTTCTTCATATGCCACCATTCCTTGTCAATTTTGTGCATTATTGCACGCCACCAGCACATCCGACATCTTAAAGAACCGCTCAAAACAAGATAATTGTTATTATCTCGCCATACCGATCGCATTATAATACAAATATCTTCGGATAACTTTTCAATATCAAAACTTCAAATATTTTCCAATGACCGCTTCCGCCACCATCAATCCGTCAATCGCTGCGGAAACGATGCCGCCGGCATAGCCCGCCCCTTCGCCGGCCGGATAGATGCCGGATATGTTCGATTGGAAATTTTCACCGCGCACGATTTTGACCGGGGAAGAACTGCGCGTTTCCACGCCCGTCAAGATCGCTTCCGGATGGGCGAAGCCCTTGACTTTACGATCCAAGACCGGCAGGGATTCCCGCAAACTCTCCAAGACATATTCCGGCAGACAACTATCGAGAGTCGTCATAGTCACGCCCGGACCGTATGTCGGAATGATACCGCCGATTTTTTTGGAAGGTTTGTTTTGCAAAAAATCCCCCACTAGTTGCGCCGGCGCTTTATATTTTCCACCGCCCGCTGCAAAGGCTTTTTCCTCCCATCGTCTTTGGAATTCGATTCCAGCTAACGGACTGTCACTATCAAAATCACTCGGCAAGACATTCACCAGAAGCGCACTGTTGGAATTTTGTCCGTCTTGTGCCTGCTCGCTCATCCCATTGGTCACCAATCGCCCATCTTCAGAAGATGCCGCCACGACCACACCACCGGGACACATACAAAAAGAATAAACTGAACGGTTTTTCTCTGAATGAGCCACCAACCGATAACGGGCTGTCGGTAATTTCGGATGCGCGAAAAATTCGCCGTATTGCGCCCGGTTGATCATTTCCGCCGTATGCTCGATGCGCACGCCGATGGCGAAAGGTTTAGCTTTCATTTCCAAATTTTTAGCGTATAGCATTCCGAAAGTGTCGCGCGCGGAATGCCCGGTCGCCAAAATCAATTCCGAAACCGGGATTTTTTCTTGCCCGTTGAAAACCGCCGCCACGATTTTTCCGTCCACGATTTCAATATCAGTCAAGCATGTTTCAAAACACACTTCCCCGCCCAAACGGATGATTTTCTGGCGGATGTTTTTTACGATTTGGCGCAACTTGTCCGTCCCGATATGCGGCTGGGCGTCACTTGAGATTTCCGGCAAAGCGCCGGACTTGACCAATTCCTCAAAAATGAATTTCTTGCGCGGATTGTCGATCAAAGTATGCAGCTTGCCGTCGGAAAAAGTACCGGCTCCGCCTTCGCCGAACTGGATATTGGATTCCACATCCAACTCACCAGTGGCGAAAAATTTCTCCACATCCTCAATACGCGCATCTACATCCTTGCCACGTTCAACGATCAACGGTTTCAAGCCCGCCCGCGCCAACAACAAACCCGCGAACAAACCGCTCGGTCCGCTGCCGACCACGATCGGCCGCAATCTTTTTTCATCGACTGGCACAGTTTTTATCAGATAGACATACGGCGCCTGTAAACGCACGCGATGCCGCTTCATCTTACCCTTCACCAGCGCGGAAGTCCTGGCCAGATAATTTTCCGGATTTCTGATTTCCACGTCCACCGAATACACGAACAAAATTTTCTTTTTATCCCTCGAATCGACGGCTTTTTTCACGACTTCATAGTCGACGATGTCCTCCTCCTTGAGTCCCAAAATCGCCAAGATTTTGTCCAACAAAATTTCCTCTTTTTCTTCCAATCCCAAAATTATTTCATCGATCCGGATAGCGTTATTTTTCATCTGATTTTCTTTAAAAAATAAAAAGGCACGATAAACCAGTTTATCACGGACCGATCGTTTTGACAACGGTCAGGATGTCCGGCTTGATATTTTTTATCCCTTCAAATGTTTGAATTTGTTTTGCCAGATTTTTAATTCCTCGAATATCTTATCGTCAAATCCGGCCGGTTTGAATTTGAAAATCGCATCGGCATTTTTTACACAATGGTTTTTTAGCTCATCTTCATTGTTTTGATCGGCATACCATTTGAAACTATCGATAATATCGGCGGTTTTGACAATCAGCGCCTCCTGTCCGTTCCGCACGCAGCGTTGGATCAGTTCTTCGGTTTTTTCTTCTTTATCCGTGATTGAACCGTCTTTCGTGCTGGCCGACACCAGCCTGATAACCTCATCGCCAAATTCATCCCGCAACATCTGTTCATTCGCATCGGACCACTCGATCGCGTCATGCAAAACTCCAGCCAAAACGATGTCTTGCGGATAACCATTTTCATACAGATATACCCCGACCCGGATGTCATGGAACAAAATCGGCTTGCGGCTATTCTCATCCGACGGCGGCATATGCCTGACCAAAAACCGCATCGCCTTCTCAAATCCTACGCTTAATTTTTTTGACATATTTTTTATATTTTTAATAAGCCTTGCTCTCTCAATTCTTGGATCGCTTCCACAGGCTTGAGATCTTTCACTGCGGCGATTACGCGAACGGCTCCAGCATCCGCGCGCTCAAATTGATCTGGGCGACTACTGCATTTCGGCCCCACGCCAGTAACAGAACTTAACATCGATCTTGTTACGCATGCTCGGTAATCTAGCAATAAGTGATCGAAAGAATAGATATCCCGTATATGAACTGGAAGCAATTCATAATACTCTTTTAGTAATTCATCCTCATATTCCAGTCTCTGCTCCACAGCTAACCGTTGCACTATAAAATATGATAAATCGAAAGGAAGCACTTTTTGTCCGGACAGTTGCCAGTCAATCAATATCGGTTTATCACCCCCATCGTTAGGAAAAAGCAAGTTTCCCTTATTCACATCCCCGTGAATCAAAGTGGCCGGACCTGAATTATAATATCTTGAAACAATTTCGCGATTCTCCCATATCCATTCAAAATCAGCCGCCATTCCCCTCAATTGTCCTTGATATCTATTTTTATAGATATCCCAACTCTCTCCCATATTGATATCGATTGAATTGATAAAATGGCTTATATCAGTCTTAGGAACACGGGAATCGCCATAAAATCGGCTGTTGATATCAGCAAGCACTCCAATCACATTTCGTATTTGCTTAATAGTCAGTTCTTGATTTTTATCTATCACCGAGTGGGTAAGAGACAGATCTTCCAAAATCAAATTGCCATCACCGAATTCACCATACAACCGCGGCGCATACGGCACTTTTTCTTCTTCCAATAAATGATAGATAACGCCTTCTCTTTTTTTATCAGAACAATTCACTTGGAACTTGACGATTACCGACCTTGGCTCGCTTTCTTGGTCCGCATACCCAATTTTCACCCTTACCGCCTTCCCCAATAAACTAACCGGCCCAAAATCCTTATCTATTTCCACGGAAACGATCTTGCTAGCTGAAGGCTCATCATTTAGCATTCCCCTCAACCATTCGGCTGATATTTCTGAGGGAGATTCAGGTGTTTTTATATCAGACATGGTATGGATATTAATTAAACCTATTCATCACTCAAACAAACACGCGTTATTTTTGTCTTTTCAGTGCTTCGCTGATCAGCTTATCCAGAAACCGCGTGAAATCAATACCGGCCGCGGCCGCGGCTTGGGGCGCCAGACTGGTACCGGTCATGCCGGGAATCGTATTGATTTCCAAAAAGTATAATTTATTGTCGGTCTTGCTCCAAATGAAATCCGCCCGCGCCAAATCCTGGCAACTCAAAGCCTGGAAAATTTTCACCGCGTATTTCTGCACTTTCTTCCGGATGTCCTCCGGGATATCCGCCGGACAAACTTCCTCGCTGCCCCCTTTCTGGTATTTGGCCGCGTAATCGAAAAATGCGGAAATTTTGGGAATGATTTCCACCACCGGCAAGACCTTGGGATTTTTATTGCCCATCACCGCCACCGTCAATTCGCGGCCGGCGATAAATTGTTCCAGCATCACTTCTTTCCCATATCCGAAAGCCGTTTCAATGGCGGCCGCCAAATCATCGGCGGTTTTCGCAATACTAATACCCACTGAAGATCCGGATTCCGTCGGCTTGACCACGATCGGCAAGCCGAGCTTGGCGATGATTTTTCCGACATCATATTTCTTATTTTTCCTGAGCATTATTTCCTTAGCCACCTTGAGCCCGGAATTTTTCGCCACCAACTTGGTCTTCTGCTTGTTCATCGCCAAAGCATGCGCCAGCGTTCCGGAAAAGACATAGGGCAGATCCAGCATATCCAACATACCTTGCAATCTTCCGTCCTCGATGAAAGCGCCGTGTCCGATCGGCAAGGCGATATCGATTTCCATCCTGGATAATTCCTCGCCGGAAAAAATAACCGCATCAGATCCGATCGCGACCGCATCCACCCCGCCCTCTTGGCCGGCTTTCGGCAGATTGGCTTCCATATACCGCCGGCCCGCTTCGCCTATCAACCATTGCCCATTTTTGGCGATTGCAACCGGGATAATATCGTATTTATCCGGATTGAGACTGTTCATCACTTCATTGGCCGATTTCAAAGAAATTTCATGTTCATTGGATTTTCCTCCGAATATGACCGCCAGATTGATTTTCTTCATCGCCTTATCGCTTTATGATTATGCCTTTATCATAGCAAAAAAAACCGCTTGATGCGACCCATGCTTTCCGGCAAAAAAGCATAATAAAAAAAACCGTCAGGGATGACGGTTTTTATTATGGCAAAAGAATCTATGAAACCAGTTTATTCAACCAGCCAAAAAGACTGAACCCGCTTTGGGTGCCATCCAGTAAAGTTTTAACTTCCTGGTTAGCTTGTTCCAAAATCATAATTTGCTCCGTAAGTTGCTGCTGATCTCCTTGGTTGGAAAGCTGTGTCCTGACTTGGTTGAGCTGGCGGATCTGCTCCCGGTTCTGCTCCAAGGTCTTCTGGGCGTCTTTTATTTCTCCATAATCAGGTCCGACGAAAAATTTGGCGAATCCGCCCCGGCTCTGGATCTTCTCGATATTTTTCTCCAATTTATCGCGGTTTTGGTTCTGGTTTTGGGCGATGGTCCGCACTTGCTTTCCAATCCCCTCATTCCTATCCGCTATCTGAAGCATCGCTTGCACGGCATTGGCCACCTGGCTCCTTTTTTGCTTTGAAGAATTGGAATTTCCTTTCGGCGTTTTCGTCCCATCTTGCGTTTCCAACGCGTTTTTTTCTTGCGTTTGGATCTGGGTATTTTCCCCCTGGTTCATAACCCGATTTTGTTCTTGCGTTCCGACAGCGTTTCCGGCCGGAGTACCTGGCACCACGGCATCCGCCTGTTCAGGTCTAGCTCCGCCTTGGTTTGTATTCGCGCCTATCGCCTGGGCCTGGAAGGCGAATCCGAACATCAGTAACGCCGCTGCGAGTAATGTTTTTTTCATTAGCTTTATTTTAATGGATTAGTGGATTTATTATACCACATTTCACCCCGACATCCAAATAATGCCGTCCACTTGAAAACGGCAACCCCTTCTATGGTCACGCCATAGGCTGTCCGGCCGACGACAGTATCTAGCCCAAAACTCCGATACCGGCCAAGGCCGCGGACGCATGCTTGGCAAAAATATCCAGAAATTCAAGCTCTTGCACTTCCATACTCTTGCGATCCGTGAATCCCAGAAACAAAAAACCCCGGCAGGCATCCTGATGCAAAATAGGCAAAGCCACAAAATAACTGGGGTCAAACGCCTTTTTGAAGCATCCGGCATCGATCAGCTCGCACGATCCATTGACCCGGCATTTTTTCTTCACCAGCCTATCGATGAAATCGGCACTGCTGCCGCTGACGGACCTGACGTGATCAAGCCCGTCTTTCTTCAATCCGACATTGGAAACTAGGCCGAACCGGTTTTCTTTTTTCATTGTGATATGCAACGACCCGGATTCGGCGCGCGAAAGCCCTAACGCGGAGCCCAGGATATAATCAGCGAATTCCTGTTTATTTTTTCTTCTCTGGGACTGGCTTTCCAACTCCAAAAGTATCGATATCTTGCGATTCACGGTTCCTAGGTGGCGGTACGATTCCTCCAGTTGCTCCTCGATCCGCTTGCGTAATTCTTTTTGTGTCCTAGCCAGTTCCTTTTCCGCCAATCTGCCTTGCGTGATATCCCGTCCATATAAATTAACCCATCCCTCATCCGCGTTAGGCGCCAGCACGATGGAGAATATCCGTCCGGACGGACAAACCAATTCCGTTTCATACCGGCCGGGTTTTTCCAGTATCTCGCCGACGGACGGAAAAAGGTCATTTGGAAGAGGTGCGCCCTCCATCCACCCGAAGGAACTGAGCATTTCATGCGCCGGCTGGTTCGCATATTGCACCTGCCCGTCCTTCAGCACCCGGATCACCGGATTGGGATTTTCTTCGGGAAACTTCGCCAGACTCCGTATCTTTTCTTCAGCCGCCTTACGTTCGGAAACATCGCGGATGATGGATTCCACGGCAACTTTGCCCATATAATTTATCCGTATACTCTTGACCTCCGCCGGAACAGTCTGTCCATCCGGACGTAAAATTTCCATTTCCACCGTCGGCGCTTGCCGCCACCATCCCTTGGAAATATTTTCTATCCGCAGGCGTATTTGATCCCTGTATTCCGGAAGGAAAAAGGAGGCTATTTCCGCGCCGATAATCCGATTGCCCTTCGGGAGACCGAAAATTTTCTTCGCCGGACCATTGGCATACGATATCCGGCCCGCGCTATGGACCACGATCGGGTCGGGAGAAAATTCCACCAACGACCGGTAGCGCTCTTCGCTTTTTTTAAGATCCCGGAAGAGAAAGCGGTAGGGCTTCATCAATCCGCTTTCCAAAACCGCCTTATAAAAAAGCATATACGAAATGAACCGGAAAATATGCCCGATAATGTTGGAAAAATCATACACGCCTACATATTCCGTAAACGCCAATTCGGAAAATATTTTTACGATCAAAGAAAGCGATAGCAGGTTTACCATTTCCACATCGAACATCTTCCTTTTTTGAAAAATCAGGATGATCGACAATAGGAAAAAAACGGAAATGGCATATTCACTATATATTTTGAAAGACGTCAAACCGTAACCGTCCCGGTAAACCGCCGGGAAAACATCCCGATACAAAATCGAATTCAAAACCGCCAGGAAGATAGCCGTATAAATTAAAAACAGCCAATGCGCTATCCGCCTTGGCTGGAAGAGATCGCCATTTCCTTTTTCCCGCACCGCCAAGAAACCGACAATGAATGACAGGCTCTCCAAGTATCTGGCAGCGATCCATAGCTGAGTAGGCAGATCGGCGTCATAGCTTTTTATAATACCTAGTCCTTTGTATGTAAGCATATGGACCAGATCCAAACCGCCGATAAACAGATAACTGACTCCGATAATGAAGAGGAAGGCGTTGTTTATGTGCCAGCGCGACGACCAAGCGATCGTGAATATTCCGAAAGCGATGACGACCGTAAAAAGTTCGACTAATGTATGAAAAAGCAAGAAGCTGTGAAAACTGGACAGGAACAGCAATGCCGAACTGGCTATGATGGCGCTAGGAAATATCAGTTTGCCATATTTTTTCCCTAAATTCCCCATACCTTATGCCAGAGCTATGGTTATATCCTCATTCGCACCCGCCGCCGTTTACCCAGATAGTCGCCGCCTAGGGCCGACGGGGAGTTCAATATCGTATGCGATGCTTTTTGGGTTCTGATTCCCGCTTGACTACATTTTTCCAATCCGGTTCGATATCGGAAACTTTGCGTATTTCGCCGTTATGCCGGCAAAGCGGATCGATGATCCTGGATTTGCAATAGACCTCCGCGTCATAATTATCCGGATCGTTTTCATAGCCCCCGCCGTCATTCAGTTTCCGCCACAAACGATCCAGTTCGGGATCATCCGCTAAATTACCGTTTAATTTGGCAAGTACCGCGGCATCCGTGGTATACAAATCCTCCTTGGTGATGTGTCCCTGCTGGAGCGCGTAGCGCAGATAATCGCCGAGCCGTCGGAACATCACCGCCGTTTTGATGCCGGAATAATATTCGGCATTAAGGACCTTGAACAATCCGGCGAACCCATACGCGGAATCAAAATCCGCGAACACCCATCTTCTATCTTGTACCATCAGCTTCTTCAAAATATTTCCGACCTCTTCCGCTCCGACCACTCCGTACGCGAGCAAGCCCCGCAAAGAATAATCGATCCGGTCCGCGCACAAATCCGGCAATTGCGTTTCCAGCAACGGAAAGTTGGTCTCATCCAAGATGTATCCGGTTTCAAACCCGTATTTTTTCAGAATAGAAGGTATCCCGGACGCCAGGACATATTCATCGAAATAGTTATCTTGATGGCTCTGTTCCTTCTCCGAGCCTTCCGACAAGACATAATCGACCGCATGGGAAAAGGCTGAATGCGACACGTCATGGATCAATCCGGCGATTTGTTCTTCGATAGGCGCCCCGAATTTCCGCAACAACAAATAGACGCCCAACGAATGTTCGAAACGCGTGTGCTTGCTCCCCGGATAATACGGTTCGAAATAGCCGGCTTGATCGACTTCCTTCAGCCTTTGCAATTCCGGACTGTTTATCAGCTCCAAAATCACCGGTTCTTCGATTTCCGTCCGTCCATAAACCTTATCCTCGTAAACCATAATTTGATTTTTCATCAAACCTTAATGTTATCCGCTATCACTAAAAATCAAACAGCTCGCCCAGCAGGCTTTCCCGCTTATGTTTTTTCCCGTAAGCATATCCTTGGTCGGCCCGCCGATCATCATGACCGCCATAATCCTTCCGATCACCCGCCCCAATCCCGATGTTACGCTCCGGAATATGGTTGCTGGCCGCTGATTTCTCAATGATCTTATCCAATTCACCCCGGTCAAGCCAGACGCCCCGGCACTGCGGACAATAATCTATTTCTATCCCCTGCCGCTCGGCCATCTGCAGATCGACATTGCATATTGGACATTTCATATGTTTTTATTTTTCGTTTATTAGCCACTTAATCCAGTACGGACTTATTACAAACATCCGCCTGTTATCTTCCACCTATCGCTTGGTTTTCAGCTTGCTTCCGATAATCCTCACGAGCGCCGGCAAAACCGAGATAGCAATGATGATCATAATCACGGTCGGAAAATTATCCCTGACCAGCGGGATATTGCCGAAAAAATATCCGCCCAAAACGAAAATCGACACCCAGGCTAACCCGCCCAAAAAACTGAAAGGCACGAATTTTCCATATTCCATCCTGCCTATCCCGGCCACGAAAGGCGCGAATGTCCTGACAATCGGCATAAACCTGGCTAATATGATGGTTTTTTTGCCATGTTCCCGGAAAAAATCCTGGGTCTTGTCGATATGGCTCTGATTGATGGGGATCCGATGGTTGTCCACTATTTTTTGTCCGAAGTAATAACCCACCCAATAATTGACATTATCCCCTAGAAACGAAGCCGCCCACAACAGGAAAAACAGCGTCCAGATATCCAGCGCGTCCAGAGCCGCGAACATACCGGCGGAAAAAAGCAATGAATCCCCCGGCAAGAACGGAGTCAATACCAAGCCGGTTTCCGCAAAAATGACGGAAAACAGGATCGCATAAGTCAGCTCTCCGTAGCTGGCAATAATCCGGCCCAGATAGACGTCGACATGGAGGATGAAATCGATAAGTTCCATAAAATTTTTTATTCTTATTGGATTAAAAAAAGCGGCTAAAAAAACCGGTTTTAATTGATATTACTTCTTCGCGATACAACGCCTCGCTTGAGGACCTGCCGTTTTACCGCTCCGTAATATCCAAGGTGTTAGCCCAATCATAGCACGGAAAGCCAAGCCCGCCAATTTCTCCGGAATCCGTTCCGCGTGACAGGACGCTTTTAGCAAAATAAAAAGCGGAGCGGCAAATTTTCTTGCCGGCTCCGCCTTCTTCAAATCTTTACGCGCTTACGGATGTAATCGCGCAATTCCGGGGACTTTGCCATTTTTTTTCTGGCTGACGCCAGGAGATATTTGGCATCCATGGTGGATATGGCCATCATCCCGGAAATCTCCCGGACTGACAATTCCCGGAAAATATTCAATCCCAACGCTTCTTTCTCCCTGGCCGATAATCTGACCGCCATCGCTTTGATGATGGTGGCTTTCATTTTTTCATATTCGACTGATTCTTCCAGTGAACAAACCACCGTATGATCCTCTCGAAAATCTGAAAACTTCCTGTCGTCAGATTCCGAAACAGGCTCGTCCAGCGACGACGGATGTCCCATCTCCCTTAAAAAACGCAATGCGTCCTCTCTGGAAACACCTCCTTGGATAATAATCTCCTCGATTGTCGGGTTGCGTCCCAATTCATCCGACAAACGCGCGACCAACTTTTCAAATCGCGCGACAGACTCAAAAATATTGACCGGTAAATCGATAGTCCGGTCATATTTTTTGATTTCCAAGGAAATGGCTTGGCGGATCCACCAAGTCGCATATGTCGAGAATTTAAAGCCCTTCCTCCAATTAAACAGCGTGGCGGCTCTCATCAGGCCGATATTGCCGGCCTGGATACAATCCAGGAGTTTCAGATGTCGGCACCTATCCGCGTATCTTTTGGCTACCTTGATAACTAGGCGTAAATTCGACTCTATTAATAGGTCCCTAGCCTCCCGACCTTTGATTCCGCCGCCCTCCTGGATAATAGCCAATTCGACCTCACTCCGCCTGGAAAGACGCAAATATTTGCCGATATCGTTCAGATACCTGCCCACAAAATCATCACCGAAATCTCCTGAAAATACCGTCGGGGCAACCTCATCATCCCCGATTTCGGATTCCAAGGCAGCCAGTTCATCATCGTTCGGCTCTGCAGGATCAGAAGGAAAAACCCTATTTTCTAACTCATCCAGATACATCATCCACCTCCGTTTTTGGCGTATGAATTAATTTAAAAATATTTTAATATTAAGAACTGATATAATATGATATGGCAAAAACCGGAAAATAGCAAGAGCCGTCAGCACGCAAAAAAATGCGCCAAAAAGCGCTATGTTTTCTATCGCCTAAAAAACGCCTTCGCGTTCTTTTTAGACTGCCGACCCACCCGGATAAATGTCAAAAATTAATTTTAATAATTTTATCATCGCCGATTCTTGGCGCCCCGCGGCCGTCGGTATTGTTCGTAAGGATGTAAAGGCTCTTATCTTGGCCGACGACGACATTGCGGATTCTCCCGAATTCGCCTTTGAAATGCGCCATCAGGCGGTTATCATTGATAGCATATTCGTATAGCGCCTGTCCGCGCAGGCCGGCGAAAAATATTTTTCCATCGCGGTAAGCCGCGCCTGAAGGCGCCCAAGTATCGTTCGGACCGGAATTGATGACGGGGGTTTCCATCCCCGGCCGACTTTCATCGCCTTGGATTTCCGGCCAGCCATAATTTTTTCCCTTCTCAACCCGATTAAGCTCGTCGTAACCAGAAAGAAGACCTGACCGGCCATGTTCCGTCGCCCACAGCCGATTTTCACCGTCCCACGCCAAACCTTGGACATTCCGGTGCCCGTAGGAATACACGGCGTTCCCGAAAGGATTGTCCGCGGGAATCCCGCCGTCGTCCCGCAGACGCAAAATTTTTCCTGCCAGCGAGGTAGTATCCTGGGCATCGGAGTCGTTTTGCGCATCCCCTGTCGCTATGTATAAAAACCCGTCCGGCCCGAATTTGATACGTCCGCCGTTATGATTACTAGAGCCGGGAATATTCGCCACTATCATCTGCCTCTCGGAAAGCTGGTTGTCGACAAATGTATAGCGATCGACTATGTTGCCAACCCCGCCCTCCGTCATCGTCGTATGGTATAAATAAATCCAGTGATTAGTCGCATAATCGGGATGGAGCGCCATGCCCAGCAAGCCGCCTTCGCCGATATGTGTCACTTCCTCGACTGGAATGGCGAAATCGGCTCCCCTCAATCCCCTGATCCAACCAGCCCGTTCAGTGACTAAAATACTTCCGTCCGGCAAAAACGCGATTTCCCACGGAATATCCAAATCCTGGATGACAGTTTCCGTTTGGCTCGGCTGGGTCGCATCTTCCGCGGTTATGCTTCCTAGCTGGTATACATTGCCGCCTGACACCATCCGACCGTTCCGATCGGATGATCCATGCAAAAAATATATCCCGTAAATGACAATCATAACCACGACCGCGATTATGGAAAAATATAACTTTTTCATATTCCTCTCCCTATTGGTTATCCCACTACCTAATACAGCCGGACCCATCTTTTCATTCAACCGTTCGGGAGAGCGCATGGGAAATTCAGGAAACTTCTATCCACTCGCCATCGATAAGCTTGAAAGCGGGCTGATCACTGACCGGAACCCCCTGATAATCGAAGTAAGTGCGATAAATGGCCGTTTCCGGCACGAAACCGGCCGACAAACTCTCTTCCGCATAATCGCCCTTTCTCATATACGAATATTGGACACTGCCGTTTTCCCGGGTAGCTTTGATTTCCCATAAATACAAACCTTGTCCATCCGCCAATTTTCGAATTTCTTCATAGGCAGCCTCTCCGATCAATTTCTCAAGCAACTGCCAGACCTCCTCCAAAGTCGGGATACGCTCCTGGTTTTCTTCCTCGATATGCCGCAACTTATCCGGGCCGATTTCATAGGCAGGACCGTATTCCTCGTCATCGATGACGACATAGAGATTTTCCGCTTTTTTATAGCGCAGAATTATCACTTTCCTTCCATCATCCGCCAGCGCCATACTATGCACTTCGAATTCCTGTTTTTTTTCTCCGGCATCTTCCAATTTCCGGACCTCACCAATCGACATCTCACCTTGAAGCATATTTTTATATTTCCTAATTTGTTAATTTCTTTTTAATTTTAACTTAAAAAATCTATCCCGGCATCCTGGGCCGCTCCGATATCAGATATGACCATCATAACACACAAATACCGGCTGGCGAATATTCGCGCCACGACGATACCGCTCTCTGTCATTTCCATAATAAATAGAGCCGGCTCCGAATTCGGAACCGGCTCTTGGCGGAACAGCTTATATTAACACACGACGCCTTCCAACCAGGCGGAAATCGCCGTATCGTACCTGCTAGTCAGGGCAAACACCTTGGTACAAAGGCGAAATCGGGTTTTCAGGGTGGTATTGCCATGCGCCTTGATTTCCTCGATCACCACCGGATAATCGGCCGGATCAACAATGACCGTCACATCCTGGAAGTTCTTGGCCGCGGCCCGGAGCATGGTGGGGCCGCCGATATCGATATTCTCAATGGCATTTTCCAGAGTGCATTCCGGGTCAGCGATGGCCTTGTCAAAGGCGTAGAGATTGACGGCCACGATATCAATGGCCTGCAGTCCGTGCTCCTGCATCTGTTGCAGATGATCGGGATTATTTTTCTTAGCGAGGATGCCGCCGTGCACCTTGGGATGCAGAGTTTTCACCCGGCCGTCGAGAATCTCCGGAAAACCGGTGAACTCGGACACATCCTTGACCTTGATGCCATGGTCCCGCATTTTTTTGGCCGTGCCGCCGGTAGAAATGATTTCGATGCCCAGATTGGCAAGTTCCCCGGCAAAAACTTCGATTCCTGACTTATCCGTCAGGCTGATCAGCGCCCGCTCTGCTTTTTTCATGTTGTTCTCCTTTTCTTTTTATCCCTGGCGACAAAAAGACATCGTAGTTTGTGGTGCGGCCAGGCGCACGTTTGATTATCAAAAAACGCTAGTTCCCGTATATTAGGCAAATAAATTTGGATTGTCAATCCCGAAGCGCGTGGCGGGCTCCCCTAAAAAAATCTGCCGGCAAATAGTCTGCCGGCAGGGGTAATCCAAAAAAATATCCTAAGGAACTAGGAATCAGTCAGCTTTGCCGCCCGACTCCACCTGAAACCTTTTATCCGCCTCCACGACATCTCGGGCGGCGGATTCCCTGGCCTTATGCAATCTCAACGCAACATTCCGGTCGACCAAGGCCAAAATCTGCGCGGCCAGCCACGCCGCATTCTTGGCTCCGTCAATAGCCACCGTAGCCACCGGCATGCCGGAGGGCATCTGTACCGTAGCCAACAGCGCATCCATCCCGCCCAGTGGCGACGCGCTCGAAGTCAATGGTACGCCGATGACCGGTTTGGTCGTCTGAGCAGCCACCGCCCCAGCCAGATGGGCCGCCATACCGGCGCCACATATGAACACCTGGCATCCGGCGTCTCTCGCCTCATCGACAAGCATCACGGTACGCTCTGGCGTGCGATGGGCGCTTGTTATGCGCATCTCACACTCGATACCAAGTTCATCCAATAATTTTTTAGCCGGCAGCATCCTTGGCACATCCGAGCTGCTACCTACCAGAATCACTACTTGCATCACAATCCTCCTGGAAATATTTTTTTGCAATCCGGAATTGGTTCCGCATAAACGTTTATGCGCATTCTGGGCCTTTTGTAAAAAAACCGCTATACCATGGCTGTCAAGGAAAAGTTGGTCGGGATGGAAGGATTTGAACCTCCGATCTCCGGGTTACATTCCGGCGCTCCACCTGTTGAGCCACACCCCGACACTTATCCAGAACAAAAAACATCGTTATCCAGCATAACAAAACCGGATTTCCGCGTCAAGCGACTGCTATTGATCCACCTTAGCCGGATCCCAAAAATTGAAAATCATATTTTCCGGAAGATCGCGATCAGCGTATTGAAACCAAACTCCATGTCCTGATTTGTCTGAGCGCATCTTTCAATCCGCACCACCCCGAATCCGGCGTCTTCCGCTATTCCGATCAGCTCATTCTCCGAATACAGGCTCAAAAATATTTTATCTTCCGGAGAAAGCGGATCGTTCTCAAAAATTTCCCCTTCTCCCTCCTGCACGATCAAAAACAGAAACCCCCCGGATCCCAAAAACACATTGGCCCTTTTCAATATTTCCCGGGCTTCCGGTTTTTCAAAATGGAAAATGGAATATGCCAAGCAGACCGCATCAAAGGATTTTTCCTCCAATTCCAATTCGCGCATATCAACCAGGATAAATCCCATTTCGGGATGTTTCCTTTTTGCGATTTCAAGCATTTTTTCCGACAAATCGACTCCGACCACCTCGAAACCTTTGGCCTGCATATAGCCGGCCAATCTTCCCGTCCCGCAACCCAGATCCAAAATTCGGCTATTCCCATTCAGACAAGCCAGCAACCCGTCAACATAGCGATCATCCGACCTGTCACTATCAAAGGTTTCCGCGTATTCCTTCGCGATCTTATTGTAAAATCCTATAACTTGCTTGTTTTTATCCCGCTCCATATCCCTATCATACCAAAAAAAATCCTCCTTGTACGCAGGAGGAATTAAAAACAGTTTTTATTTTCTTCGGGCAATTCTTTCAAAAACCGACTCATATTCATCGACCATTCCCTTTACTGAAAATCTGCTTTCCACGCTTTTCCGACAGTTATCGGCTGAAATTATTCCAGTTTTTCCGACCGCCTCGGCCATTTGATCGACATCATCAACAATAAACCCGTTGATTCCGTCCTGGATAATTTCCGGGACTGAACCTCTCCTGAACGCCACCACGGGAGTTCCGCAAGCCAATGCCTCAGCCATCACTAATCCGAACGGCTCTTCCCAGAGAATCGGAAACAACAGGCATTTCGCTTTTTTAAAATATTCGATTTTCCCAGCGAAATCCGTTTCACCCATATAACGGATGAGTTTTCCGTCAATTTTATCCTTCACTTCCTTTTCGTAAAATTCTTTGTCCACCGAATCAATTTTGGCAACGATGACCAACGGGATATTGGTTTTCTGGGAAACTGCAATCGCCTCCAATATTCCTTTGACAGGAGTGATTCTTCCGAGAAACAGCAAATAGTTTTCTTTTTTGGATTCGACTGGAAACTTTTCAATTGGAAGAGCGTTGTAGATGACTTTGGAATTCGGGAAAAACGATACGGGAAGGCGTTGGTTTTCACTGACAAATATCATTTCGTGACGATGCAATGACAATGTATTGCGGTAATATTCGATATTAGCTGGAATATTGGTGATATTATGAAAAGTTAGTGCCACTGGAACTGTGAAAAAGTCCAAAAGATTGACAACATTCCCATCAATATCAAAACGGAATACCGCAGGCTCATAATTAAAATGGATGATATCGAACTCGTGCTGGCGGCCCAAAATGGCCAACATTTGCTTCAATTCCCACTGGCGATTTTCTTCGATATGTTCACTGGTCGGATAAGGGCAGGTTTCAACCCGAGAAATTCCCTCTTGTTCAATGGTTGAACTGCCGCAACAAAAAACTGTCACCTGATGGCCTCGTTGCGCCAATCCGCGAGACAGCTCGTCCACGATAAGTTCGATGCCTCCGTATTTTTTTGGCGGAACAGGAACCATAACCGGTGTAACAATAGCTACTTTCATTTGTTTTTTTCCATTAATGATTTATAAATTTTTTCGTAATTTTTCGCCATTACGGAAATATCAAATATTGCTTCAGCTTCCTCTCGACATTTTTTTCTTGATATCCCATCTATTTTTTTCATCGCGTCTCCGAATGACAGTTCGTCTTTGGTTATATACCCCGTTTCGCCGTCTTTCAAAACTTCTGGCACCGCTCCGTTATCAAGAGCGATGACTGGCGTTCCGCACGCTAACGCTTCAACCATAACCAAGCCGAACGCCTCGTTCCAACGGGAAGGAAAAAGCAAGGCGGAAGCGCTGGCTAGCAATTTTACTTTTTCCGTATGTCCGATTTCTCCGATAAACTTAATCCGCTCACCGTCAATATATTTCAGCACTTTTTCGTCTAAAAACTGCTTGTCAACTTCACGGATTTCCCCCGCGATCGTCAGATTGACGCCTAACCGATGGGCAAGCCGGACCGCCATATCAATCCCCTTGTTTTCCGAAAGCGTTCCCAGAAAGACGAAATGGCTATCCTTCTTTTCAAAATTCGGTTGGAAAGATTTGACATCAATACCGTGATAGACAGTCGCCACATAATTAAGCTGTGGTGAAAGTTTGCGTTGGGCATCGCTGATAGATACGAAAGGATATTCTTTGAATGCCTCTGCCAAATATGGAAAATCCGGCGGCAAACTGCTATGCAGCGTCGTCACCATCGGAATATGCAGATACGGAGCCAAAGCGATCGGATGGAGTCCCATATGGTTATGGACAATATCAAAATCCTTGAGTCTTTTTCCTAATTCAAAATATGACAAAAATTCGTATGGCTGGATACCGTCCCATTTGAATCCGCCGACTAACTCGTGCATCGGCTGGGAAATGACCGAAACCAGCTCGCCTTGAACCGCAGAACCACCGCAAGCGAAAGTCGTGACTTCGTGTCCCGATTCAGTTAGTCCTTGGGCAAGATTGGCAACCACCAATTCGCTGCCGCCGTATTTTTCAGGCGGGACTTTTTTCCAAAGCGGCGCAAGCAATGCTATTTTCATATGATTTTATTTTACGTCTTATTTTTTACAACTTCACTCTCAATCAGATATGGCTTATATTTCGACTCTACGCCAGCAAGCAATTTTTTAGAATAAGCCTTGGTCGGATAAATTTTCCAATTGACATAATAGACGCAAAACAAAACGAGGGAAGCGACGAGGAATGTCAACTTGGTCGTGATTCTTCCACCCATAAAAAACGCCTCAATAACCCCTCCCAGAAACCAGATTCCCAAAAAAAGTTCCTTGTAGGTATTTTTGAACAAGTTCGGCATTTTAGCCAGAATGAATTTGTTGGTGCGTTCAAAAACCGATTTGGTCTGGAAAAGAAACGCCAGCCACGCTCCCGAGTAGGTCAATGTCATACCCATATGCACCAGAAATGCTCGCCAGGAACGCCTGAACGAATTTTCTTGATGCCTAAGCGATACCCAAAAAAGGATCCATTTACAGGCCAAGGTGGCGGCAAGCGAGATAGAGGCCATATCAAAAAGCTGGCGATGTTGCTCAGTCAACGGAGTAAACGGCAAAAGCACGACGACATAGGCGGCAATCACAGCGAATGGCAAGAAATTCATATGATCCCAAGCAGTAAGGTGCAGTAAAAATCCGAACCAAGACCTGAATGCTATTTTTCCAAACATAGAAAACAATGTCCGTAGCGACTGGGCGTTACCGAAAGCCCAGCGCCATTTTTGGTGCTTGTACGCCTCAAGGTCATATGGCATCAGACCATAACCCATCGGACGGTCTACATAGATACCTTTGTATCCGGCCTCGTAAATCCTAAGTCCCAAATCAGCGTCTTCCGTCAACGCTTCCCCCCGAAAGCCTTTCAATTGTTCAAGAACCTTTGATTTATACACACTGACCGTGCCAGTCGAAGGGACGCAATCCAAATGGTTTGCCATATTCATATATATGCTGAAAAAATGGCGGTATTCATCGACAATCGGTTGGTTTTGCTTGATGTGATTGCGATAATATTGGGGAAACTGGACGAGACCTATGTCATCATCTGAAAAATATGAAAGAGCGACTATGAGAAAATCTGACCTGACCAGATAGTCAGCATCCAAAACCGCCACATATTCCGACTTCGAATCCAAACGCTCCAAAAGATAATTAAGCGCTCCCGCCTTGAATCCCAACAGAGGGTCGACGTGAAAAAACTTGAATTTTTCCCCAAGCGTTTTTGTAAAAATTTCCACTGGCTTCCAAATGGATATATCCTTCGTGTTATTGTCTATTACTAGGACTTCGAAATTTTCATACTTAAGCTGCGCTAACGTATCCAGCATCTGCATCAAGATTATCGGCGGCTCATTGTATGCCGGAATAAGGATTGACACGAAAGGCTGTGCTATTATTTTCTTCCGCTTAGGCTTAAAATGCGGCAACAAGGCGATAGCTACTTGGAAGAAGGACAAAAAAAGCCCTAAAAAAAGATTTAGGACTAAGAAAATGATGAAATATTGGGGAATAAAAGCCGAGGCTATTAAGATGAGAACGAAGAATAGGATGATACCCATATTGTGTAAAACAATGTTTAATTGTGGGCAGCGCATACCGGATTAAAAATAACGCTTACTGAAAATTTGCGCTATAATCGCCCACTTTCATTTTTCCCGACTTTTTACAGTCTAGCACGAAACGCAAAAAGTTTCCAGCTTTTTGGAATATTTTGCCTATCCTAGCTAAATAACTTATTTTTCACCAATTTTCTAAATTCCTCAACAATAATGATCGAAAATGCAATGGCGACAATCGCAATCCAATCTTTTCCATCCAACGGAACCGTCCGCAAAACTTTCTGAAAAAATGGATTGTAGACCGCCAATAACTGAAGTCCGATGACAACACCGGTGGCTCCCACTAAAAATTTATTGGAAAACGGATTAGCGGCGAAAATTGATTTGATTTGACTTCGGCAATTCCAAGCGTTGAACCATTGGAAGACTGCCAAGGTCGTGAGGGAAATTGTCCAGGCCCTCTGCAAGTCTGTCGCATAATTTTGACTGAACAGATACAACGTTCCGATTGCCATCGGCAATGCCATAACAAGCATTCGAAAGACCATCGTTCCATCCACAAAACCAGCGTTTCTCTGAGAGAATTTTCTACCTAAAAGATTATTACCCTTGGGCTCCATCGCTAAGGCCATATCAAGAAACCCGTCCGTTACCAGATTGAGCCACAGAATTTGGACAGCCAAAATAGGCAAAGGGAAACCCAGAAGAATCGCGCCGATTATGGTCAAGACCTCCCCCAGACCAGTGGAAAATAGATACAAGATGACTCTCTTGATGGTTTTATAGATATTTTTCCCCTCTTCCACGCCAGAAACGATGCTTCCGAAATTATCATCCAGAAGAATGATGTCGGAGGCTTCTTTGGCGACTTCAGTCCCGATCTTTCCCATTGCCACGCCAACATCGGCTGAAGTCAATGATAGGGCGTCATTCACCCCGTCTCCAGTCATTGCTATCGTTTTGCCTGCCAATTTATAAGCATTGATTATTTTGAGTTTATGCAGGGGCGTCACTCTGGAAAAAACACTGACATTTTCCAAGCGTCCGGACAATTCTTGTTCGGTCATTTTATCAATATCCTTTCCTTCAAGGAGCACATCGCCCATTTTCCAAATTCCGACTTCTTTGGCGATGGCTCTGGCAGTGATTTTATTGTAGCCAGTTATCATAACCAATCTGATATCTGCCGTTTCCTCATTATTCACCGCTTCTCTGACCTCGATTCTTGGAGAATCTTCGATGCCCAAAAATCCGACAAATTCAATTTCTGACAATTTTTCAGGAATTCTTTTTTCCTTTTCCATTTTTTTCATTCCCAAAGCCACCACTCGCAATCCTCTTTCGGACATTTTTAGAAATATTCCTTTCAACTCTTCTTTCTTGCTGT
>JAUXSI010000057.1 GCA_030679985.1 Candidatus Moraniibacteriota bacterium
TCTTCGCTTTTGATATCGACGCCTTGGAACAAGCTATATCTCACGTCTTCCGCCTCCCCTTCGACTTTCAGATAGCAGGATTCCGGTATGATTTCGATATATCGGTTATTTCCCATCAAAGATATTTCGCCCGCATTAGACAGCGATAAATCCAAACCGCTCTGGTTTTGGGCCATCAGCCAAAGCTGGAACGTACCCTCCAGATAGGCTGGGGCGCTATATTCGATTTCTTTTTTCAAAGTCTCGCCGTTCTTCAGGTCCAGCACCTCCTCATAGATTTTCTCATCCACGACGACCTGTTCGGTTTCACTGCTTCGGATCAGACGCACCGCGTATTTCACTTCCGGCTGGACGCTTTCCCCGTTGGCCAAATCGAAGCTTATGCGGATTTTGTTTTCTTCCTGGGAAACTATTTTCGCATCGAAAATATTGACCTCGGCCACCGCCACGATTTCACCCAACGAAACGCTTTCCGGCATCGCCTCCTGGGCGCGGGAAACGGAGCAAGAAAAAATCCCGCCTAAGATGAGCGCGAAGATAACTATCGGGAGCAGTTTTGTTTTTGACATATTTTTGTTTGAAGGTTTATATGGATATTTTTTACATCTTCATTATACCACAAAAAAACACCGTGTAAACGGTGTTTTTAAAAAAATATTTCTTTCGTTCTTATTTTCCCATCTTCCGGCGGATAAAGGCCGGAATCTCCAACTCGTCATCCTCGTCTTCCAATGATTTTTCGGTGGCGGTATAGGCCGGACGCACCGGCTTCGGCTGGACCTTCTCTTCGATGATCAATTTGGTTTTCGCTTCGAATTTTTCCGGAAAAGTCATCCTAGGCGTTTCAACCTCTTCCTCTTCTTCTTTCCTTGTATTTGAAATATTATTGAAATTTTGGCTGCCTTGGACATTCGTGATATTCGGGACGCTCTGCGCGTTCGATCGGTTTTGCGCGATCGCCATCCGGGACATCCTTTCGATCGGAGACTCTTTCACCCGGTCGGAATCAAATCCGGTAGCTACGACCGTGATCTGCACCTCGCCTTTCTTGACGGACTCATCCACCACCGCGCCGAAAATCACTTTCGCGTTCGGATCGATCGATTCGGTTATGATATTGGCCGCTTCGTTGATTTCCAGCATCGTCAGGTCGGATGAACCGCTGACATTGAACAGCACGCCTTTGGCGCCATCGATTGAAAGTTCCAGTAACGGACTGTTGATAGCGGCTTTGGCCGCGTCAGCCGCCCGGTTGTCGCCGGAACCGATACCGATACCCATCAAAGCCGAGCCACTGTTGGACATAATCGCCCGCACATCGGCAAAGTCCACATTGACGATCCCCGGTTTGGTGATCAGGTCGGAAATCCCCTGCACGCCTTGGCGCAACACGTCATCCACGATTTTGAAAGAATTGATCAGGGTCGTTTTTTTGTCGATGATATGCAGGAGTTTGTCATTCGGAATAGTTATCAAAGTATCCACCCGTTCTTTCAAATTCTCCAGAGCCTCTTCGGCGATCGCCCTCCTTTGCGCGCCTTCGAAAGTGAATGGCTTGGTCACGACCGACACGGTCAAGGCCCCCAATTCTTTGGCGATTTCCGCCACGATCGGCGCGGCGCCTGAACCGGTGCCGCCTCCCAAACCGCAAGTCACGAAAACCATATCGGCCCCCTTAAGGACGTCTTGGATTTCATCGCGGGTTTCTTCGGCCGCTTGGCGTCCGATGTCCGGATTCATTCCCGCACCGAGACCCTTGGTCAGGTTCTTGCCGATATGCACTTTTTCCGTAGCCTTGTTATGATGTAAAGCTTGCGAATCGGTATTGATCGCGACAAATTCCACACCCTTGATTTTCGATTCGATCATCCTTTCGATCGCGTTGTTTCCGGAGCCTCCGACGCCGACAACCTTGATACGGGCAAAGGTTTCAACTGGTGGTTTGATTTCTGCCATATGTTTTTTTATGTATAAAATTGAATTTTAATAACTCTTCCTAAGCACCGGGAGGGCGTTTTTACAGTTTCGTAGTAACTAAACTTAACACATATGATTACTATGTGTCAAATAACGGATTATGTGTTTATTTTTGGCCGCTATGCCTATTTTATTGCAAAAATCGGCCTATCCAAGCGACTATTTCCATTATACACCCAGAAAGATTAAAATGCAAAAAACGCCCTGACCGGCATTTTTAGCTAAAAATAATATATTTTTAATTTGTTCCGGCATTTAACAGGCTCTAAGGCAGAAAATTTCCAAACCATTTCTTGATACCTTCGATCGATTTGCCGACTCCGTTTGAGAAAGCGCCCGGCAACCGGTTGCCGCCTCTTGAAGTATTGGCGTTTTCCAAGCCCCAAAGCACCAGGCCGACCGCGGTCACGTATGACGGATCATCGACCTTGTCAATCAGCCCACCCAGCTGGACCGGGAAACCGGTTTGCGCCGGCAAGCCCAAAACGTCTTTAGCTAAATCGACCGCGCCGGGAAGCTTGGCTGTCCCGCCTACCAACACCACGCCCCCGGGCAACAACCGCTCCCGTCCGATCGATTTCAATTCCTTGTTGACCAAAACCAGGATTTCCTCCAGCCGCGCTTCGATTATTTCCGCGACATGGTAGCGGGAAACTATTCCCTCTTCGTGCGAATCGATTTCAGCCAAATCGATCTCTTCCCGTTTGCTGATTTCTTTCGGCAAAGCGTTGCCATATTCCAATTTGACTTTCTCGGCGACATCGATCGAGGTTCTGAGTCCGATTGCGATATCATTGGTGATGTGGTTGCCGCCGATCGGCAGGATCGCCGTATGCAAAAGGTCGTTCTCTTCAAAAACTACGATGGACGTCGTGCCGCCTCCGATATCCACCAGGACCACGCCCAATTCTTTCTGCCTTCGGGTCAGGGCCGCCTTGGTCGCCGCCAACGGCGCCAGCACGAAATCCAGAATGGCGATTCCGGATTGCTCGACGCACTTGGTCAGGTTTTTTATGAAAGGAGTCGAGCCCTCCACGATCATCGCGTCCACTTCCAAGCGCACCCCGTTCATACCCAAGGGGTCTTTGATATTTTTATTATCATCCAAGGAATAATTTTTCGGAATGATGTGGATTATTTCAGTGTTGGCCGGAACGGAAATGGCCTGCGCCGCGTTGATGACCCGCGCCACGTCGTCTTCCGTCACTTCCCCATCGGCCCGTCCGACAGCGATCACGCCTTTGGAATTCTGCGAAACGATATGATTTCCGCCGATACTGACGATGGCCTGGCTGACCGCTACACCCGAAGTCCTTTCCGCCTGCTCGACCGATTCATTGATGGATCTCGTCGTCTCTTCCAAATCGACGATTACGCCTTTTCTTACACCAGTGGAATTCGCCGAACCGACACCGATTATCCTCGGTTTTTCTTCCTCGGGAAAAATCTGCGCGATCACGGTCCTGACGCTTGAAGATCCTACATCGATTCCGACAATAATATCACGACTAGCCATGACCTGTTTTAAATTTATATTTTGATTAAAAAAATCAGCTTCCGTATCCGGTAACGGAGTCATTATACCACAAAAAACCGCCACCCCCTAATCAGCTATCCGCCAAAGACCCGCCTCGGGGACCTCAAGCGAAAACGTACGGGATAAAAATTATGCACCCGATTATTATAGCCAGCAAAGCGGTAACCAAAACACTGGCCGCCATCAGATCCTTTATCACCCGGACGTACGGATGGACCCGCGGTTTCAGGATGTCAGCGATCCTCTCCATCACCGTATTCAGAAGCTCCATTATCAAAACCCCCATTATGACCAAGAACAAGACGATCATCTCGCTGGGCGTCACCCGGTAATAAATCATAGCGCCGATCACCAAAATAGCCACGATGACCTCGTTTTGGAAATTCTTCTCGTAGCGCAAGGAATAACCCAAGCCGTTGATGGCGTGCCGCAAACTCATTCCGAAATTTTTTATCCTTTGCATATGCTTTAAAATTTTTTTACTACCTTATCCTGGATTCCGAACATCTCTTCCCCGTGGGAAAAACCCAGCAGATGCAGGACGCCGTGCGCCGTGACATTGGCCAGTTCTTTTTGCAATCCGATCCCCTGCTTCTGCGCATACTTATGTATATCATCATAGCACAGAATCAATTCGCCTAAAAACAAGTCGTTTTCCGCGACGTTTTCGATCTCGCCGATATTTTCATATTCGAAAAACGACAAAATATCGGTCACGCTGTCTTTGTGCCGGTGCTTCTTGTTCAGCGCTTGCATTTCTTCTTCCGACACCAGCGCCACACTGATAGAAATATTCTTTTCCCGCAAGAAAGCATAACCCGTCTTCCCGATGGCTTCCTCGGCCACCGCGGCAAAAAAACCGTCCGCTATCGGACTTTTGGTCTTATTGTTGACTTCGACATCGATCGGCATAATCATTTTGACACGTTAAAAATCCAATACAAACTAAAAACCGTCGCGAAGATAAAAAGCATCACCGCGCTGCCGAAAATAAGTTTGGAGATGTTTTTGAGCATAGGTTGATTATAGCACAAAAAATTATTCGCCTGAAAAATCAGAAAAACGCCGCATAAAAAAACGGTTCCCTGCCGAATAGGACCGTTTTTTTTATTTTGCGTTCTCCGGAGGTTCAACCTTCAGAGCTAGGATCACAAAAAAACCGGATACTTGCGTGTCCGGTTTTTCGTATGTTTTCGAAGGCTCAACCTTCGGAGCTATTTACAACACAATATCTGACTTTCATCAGGATCAGCATTCATAAAATAACACGGGTCGCCATATGCACATGTCAAACCCCAACCACCATCATGATCATTTGACTGTAAACTTCCCTGGATATTCGCTTCTTTTTTAGGGTCAGCACAAGAATAGGAGGTAGGCACGAATGTCTTACACGCGCCCGAATAGTGCTCATAGCCAGCTTTTTTACACATATCCTCAGGGGAGTGATTTCCTGATGGATAGGATACATATTCAGTTTGCTGTGTTCCGCCTGTATCAATATCAACCCAATCACATCCTCCTCCCGCCGCCACCGCCGCTTCGATCGATCTCTGGGCTTGGCCGGAAGCGGTACCGACGGATTTGATATGGATCACTTCGGAGAGGTCGGTGTTGGTGTTGCAAGCGATCTTGTTTTCGTCGGCGTCTTTGAGTTCGACCGTGTAGCCGGTAGCGTCATTATGGATCAGGCCGTCAGCCGGCCGGCAACCGGTCAGGTCGCTGACTCGGTCATTGTCGCCGTTTATGATGTCATCCATCACCATCTCGATGCCGGTGTCGGCGATCTGGTAGGCTTGGTTGGATTTGTTGGCGCCCATCGAAGCTTTGCGTTCCTGGATGGAAACCAATGAGATGCTCAGGGCCGAGACCAGGATGATGCCCATTATCATCATCGTGACGACCAGGATGGAGGCTTTGAATTTTTTTGTTGGCATAATCATTCAGTTAATTTTTTTAATTTTTAATTTTATAATTTTTAAATAAATATTAATTTTTAATTTCTAAACTTATATCCTATCATCTTTATCGTTTTTATTCCTACAACTTTTGGATATTTTGGCAAAAATCAAAATTGTTCCAAAGTTCAAATTATTCCAAATCAAGGGTTTCTTTCTAGAATCATTATACCACAAAATCGCAACAGATGATTCCCGCGACAAAAAAACAGCTCCGTTTCCACGGAGCCGTTTGGTTCGGAATTTTTACGTTAACGATTCTTCGACGATCTTCTTGACCAGGTTGCCGTCGGCTTGGCCTTTGAGCTTGGCCATCGCCGGACCCATCACCTTGCCGATTTCCGCCTTGCTCGTCACGCCGGATGAAGCTATGATTTTCTGGACGACCGCGCGCACCGCCTCTTCATCCAACTGAGCCGGCATATAGGCCATCAGGATTTCCATTTCTTTCAATTCCTTTTCGGCCAGTTCGGGCCGCCCGCCGGATTCATATTGCGCCACAGCGTCTTTCCTTTGCTTCACGGCTTTTCCGATGACCTCCATCACTTCCGCGTCCGACAATCCTTCTTCCCGCTTCATCTTGTCGATTTCGGTGTTTTTGACCATCGCGTCCAGCATCCGCAAAACGTCGCGCTTTTCGGTTTCGCCGGCTTTCATCGCCGCCTTCAGGTCTTCGAAGATTTTTTGTTTCAACATACTGATGAGTTGCGGATCAGTGGACAAATGGTTTCGGATAAATCCGCTTTACATTTGCGACTGTCCGCGTTATGTTATTTTACAATTTTCTTTTTGGCTTGCTTGAAATTTTCCTCGTCGAATTTGCCCATTTTCTTCAAACGGTCGACGACTTTTTTGACCTGCGCCCGATACAGCGCGCCTTGGCGGAGTTCGATTTTGCTTTTTTCTTCCGTCCTGAACCTGGTCTTGCGGGCCTTCACTAAAACGCCGCTCTGCTGGACCCGGCGGGAAAAACGCCTGATCAGACTTTCAGATGTTTCGCGGTCTTTCTTTTTTACTTCAATCATACTAGAACCTCCTTTCCTAAACCCATATTTTCTTAATATTATATTAAAGAGGATAAATATCCTCATATAATCTCGCTCCCCCGATCAGATGCAGGTGGATATGCGGAACTTCCTGCCCACCCCATTCACCGACCCGAAATAACAGTTTATACCCTTTTTCCGAAATTGACAAGTCTTTGGCGATATTTTTCGCGGCCAGAATCATCTGGCCGGCCAATCCGGCATCCGCCATCATCAAATCATTGATCGAAGCGATATGCCGCTTGGGGATTATCAGGATATGCACCGGCGCCAGCGGATTACGGTCCTTGAAAGCGACCAGCTCGTCGTTTTCAAAAACCGTTTCGGCTGGAATTTCCTTTTTGGCGATTTTACAAAAAATACACTCGGTCATTTTAGCGTCTTGCGATTAATTATGGTTTTCGTGGTAAGTCACCACGTTGTCCGTCTTCAATTTCTTCTTTACCAGATCGACCAATTTGTCCATACTGACCGTTTCCTGCTCCCCAGTAGTCATATTCTTTATTATTACAGTCTTATCGAGCGCTTCTTTCTGGCCGAGGATCAAAGTCATTTCCACGCCCAGCCGGTTGGCCACCCGCAACTGCGAATTCAAACTGCCGCGCCCGAAACTTTCCGCCACCAGAATGCCGTTTTTTTCTAACTCGGAAAACAAGCGCAGACTTTTCTTTTTGGCCAATTCGCCCAGTTGCGCCAGGAAAACTTTCGGTTTCGGAGCTTTATACGGCTTAGCCTGGACCCTTTTCATTTCGATGATCAACCGCTCGACACCCAATCCGAATCCGATAGCCGGGGTCGCTTCCCCGCCCAGCAGCTTCACCAGATTATCGTAGCGTCCGCCGCCGCCCAAGGCACTCTTCCTACCTTCCTCCGAGCCGGACCAAATTTCAAAGACAGTTTTAGTATAATAATCCAGACCCCTCACCAATCTCGGATTGATGGTGTATGGCAGATCCAATTCATCCAGATATTCCAGCAGACTCTTGAAGTGCACCCGGCATTCTTCGCACAGATGATCCACCGATTGCGGCGCGGACGCGGCCACCTGGGAACATTTGTCTTCCTTGCAATCCAAAACGCGTAGCGGGTTCGCGTCCAATCTCCGCTTGCAGTCGATGCACAATTTGTTCGCTTTCGATTCCAGATAGCTGACCAAAAGATCTTTGTACTCCTTGCGGCAAACCGGACAGCCGATCGAATTGACCTGGATCTGGATAGCCTTGATGCCGAGGTTCTGCACCACCCGGGCGGCCACTTGGATCATCTGCGCGTCCAGGATCGGATCCTGCTCGCCGAAAGCGTCATAATTGACCTGGTAGAATTCCCGGTAGCGCCCTTCTTGCGGACGGTCATAGCGATAGACCGGGCCGGTCGAGAAAAGTTTGACCGGCTTGCTCAAAACGCTCATTCCGTGCTGGATGAAAGCGCGCGCGATTCCGGCCGTCATTTCCGGCCGCAAGGCGATCTTGTCCCCGCCCTTGGTCACGAAGCTGTATAATTCTTTTTCGATGATATCCGTACCCTCGCCGATACTGCGGTTGAAAAGGTTACTGAACTCCGCCAATGGCGTATCGATTCTGGAAAATCCGTATTCCCGCGACAATTTTTCTGTCACCCTTCTGACCTGGTCCCAATATGGCTGGTCGGTTGGTAAAATATCTTTCATACCCCGCGGCGGTTGCGCTACGATCGGTTCCGCTTCTTTTTTCACGACGGCTGTTTTTTTCGCCGCCTCTTTCTTGACTGCGGGCTTTTTGATAGTTTTCGCCATAACTTTCTCTGGATTTTTAATTTTATAATTTTTTATAATTCTTACGAACGCCCCGTCTGCCGGAGGCGGCGTTGTTTAAAAATCACAAAATTGGAAATTAAAAACCGGTATCTTAAACTTAAAATTAACTATTACGAAATGTGATTGCAACTAGAATACAGCGACCTTGTCCAAAGGCCAAGCCCGCAGGAAGGCTCTACCGATAATATCCTCTTCCGGCACCGGCCCCCAGGAGCGCGAATCGGAACTGAACAAACGATTATCCCCCATAACGAAATATGCGTCGCCCTTCAGCGTGACCGCCAATTCACCCGTCGTTTTCGTCGTATCCGGCAAATATCCCTTTTCGTCCAAAACGAAGCCGTCCGGATTCTCCGCGTTATGGATGATCACTTTCCCATCTTTGACTTCCACTCTTTCCCCTGGCAGACCGATTACCCGCTTGATGAAAAACTGGGTCGGGTTTTTAGGATAGCGGAAAACCACCACATCCTGCCGCTTCAATTCTTTGAAAGGCTCGACCGTGAAAAGGGTCTTGCCATCGGCTCCGATGCTGGTTTTCTTGTAGCCGAATTCATTGACGATCAAATATTGGTTGTTTTCAAAATTCGGTTCCATCGAAGCGCCTTGCACGAAAAATGGCTGGAACAGAAAGACTCTGATCGGGACGATGATTACGAAAGCCAGAATGAAAATCTTGATTATTTCCATTATGAACCCGCCGACGCCGTAATAACGCTCGTCTTGGATCTTGTTATTGGAAGAGGGTGTGCTTGCCATCGGGTGATTCATATTTATTTAAACGATTTCCCTGTCATTTTAACAGGAAAACGTCGGCTTGACAAGGGGAAAACAGGCCTGATTACAGCCAAAAGTTTGCCGGGAACTCCCGGATAAGCTATTATGGCCCTATACGCCAGATGGAAAATCCAAACCGACAAAATAACAAAAACTACGGATCACGGGACTTTGCCGACGCAGAGGATGTTTTTGCGGCCGGCGTGAAAAACCGGCCTGCCGGTGAAAAACCAGGATTCCGGCAAAAAAATAAGGCTTTGCGATATAAATCCGTCCTTTATCTGTTCGCCTTCATTATTATCGGCGGAATCGCCTACGGTTCGTTTTTCGCCGGCAAGTTATATTTTCTGGGAAAAAAAGTCAGCATCGAAAATAACGATCCGGCTTCTTTTTTGGAAACTATGCGATCGGTTGCCAGTAAAAAATCTGCGGATCTGCGCGGGGCGGATACGGACAGAATAAACATCCTGCTTCTGGGAGTCGCCGGCAGCGACAAACCGGGAAAATTCCTCACCGACACCATTATGGTGGCCAGCTTGGATCTCAAGAGCAACCGGGTCGCACTCCTGTCCATCCCCCGCGACCTTTATGTCCAGATTCCGGACGCCAAGATTTGGACGAAAATAAATTCCGTCTATCAATACGGGCTTGATAATCTCCGGGATGAAAAGGGAGTGGCATCCCAAGCCGTCAAGAAGACGGTCGCTGACATAACCGGGCTGGAAATCCATTACTATGCGGTCCTGAACTTTGACGGCTTTGAAAAAATCATCGATGACATCGGCGGCGTAAACATAATGAATGCCCGGGATATCTACGACGCGCGTTACCCCGGACCTAATTTCAGCTACGAAACCTTCGAACTCGCCAAAGGCTTCCACCAACTGGACGGAGCCACGGCCTTGAAATATGCCCGCGTCCGGCATAACGATCCCGAGGGCGATTTCGGCCGGGCCAAACGACAACAACAAATAATGCAAGCTGCTAAAAACAAATTATTTTCCGCCGGCACTTTTTTCAACGTTTTTACCCTGGACAAACTTTTTGAAACTTTGGGAGATAATATCCGCACCGACATACCCACGGAAGACTTCGCCGGTTTTTTTGAATTGACCAAAAAACTGGATACCGACAACATCAACAATGTGGTAGTGGACGCCTGGAACGAAGACAGTCTGCTCAAAGTTTCCCACGTGCAGTACGGTCCGATCAGGGCTTTTGTCCTGATTCCGCGCGTCGGCAATTACGGCGAGATCCGGGAACTGGCTGAAAACATCTTCGACTTGAACAAGATCAAGCGCCGCCGGGAAGAAATCACCCAGGAAAACGCCGCTATCGCTATCGTCAACAGGAGCGGCGATTTCCAAATTATCAACAAGCTGAAAAAAGTTTTGCAAGACAACTTGGATTACAAGAACGTAACCATCCTGAACAGCCCAGGCAAAAACATAACCGACAAAACCGTCGTATATGATTCGACTGGCGGACAAAAACCATTCACGCTGGATGAGCTGGCCACAAAAATACCCGCTTCCGTTTCATACGCGGCCGATCCGGATATTTCCGAAACCCTGAGGGACAGAACCGCCGATATGGTATTGGTTATTGGAAAAGATATGATTGGGAGGTATAATATGGAAGAAGCCACGATCGAAGACCTGAATAGATCGCAGGACGACCAGATGTATCTGAACTTGCTTGAGAAATAATTTTCAATTTTAAGTTTTAAATTTTAAATCAATTTTAAATTATCAAATAAACGAATTTAAAAAAAATCATCATTATGAAAATTATCATCGGCCTTGGCAACCCCGGACAAGAATACTCCGGCACCCGTCACAACATCGGTTTTGAAATCATAGACGGACTGAAGGAAACATCCGGCTTCCCGGATTTCGAGTCCAATAAAAAATTCAATGCCGAAATTTCCAAGGGAAGCATCGACGGCGCCGAAACACTCCTCGTGAAACCGCAGACTTTTATGAACCTGTCCGGCACGGCCGTGCGGAGCCTCCTGGATTTCTACAAATTGGCCGCGGACGATATAATAGTAGTCCAGTATGATTTGGATATCGCCCTGGGTAAATATAAAGTTTCCGCCGATTCATCTTCGGCCTGCCACAACGGCGTGCAAAACATCATCGACCAGCTCGGCACCCAGAAATTCAAGCGTTTGCGCGTCGGCATCGGCGAAGAAAGGGACGGCGCGCCGGTCTGCCGGCTGGGCGCCCATGATTTCGTGCTAGGTAAATTTTCCGAGGAAGAGAAAAAAACGATAGAAAGCATCCGGGGAAACATCGTTTCGGAAATAAAAAATCTTTTATAAAAATCCAAATAGAAAAAAGGAATCCGCGCGGATTCCTTTTTTCATCATTTTCCGTAAAAATTATCGCCCGGCGGGAATCTGCAAATCTTCCATACCGGCGGGAATATTTTTCATCAATTCACATTGGTCGATAAATTCCACATCCGCCGGAACCGTAAAATCGATCGGCCCGGTTTCCTTGCAATTATCCAGCGATTCTTCAGCGATTATTTCCTCCGTCGATCGGAAATTCCCATCTCCGGAAACATCATCAGCACCTTCCATTTTCGACACGCCTTTGTTCAACCCGTCTATGCAAGATTTGGTCATCACGAAACCTTCTTTGGTTTTTTCATTCCACATATGGAAATCTTTCCCGTCGAATACCATAACCATCTTCCCCTCTTTCGTTTCCGAAACCGCTTTGTATTTGGTTCCGTCGATATATGATTTCGTTTCCATGCCGTCCTCTTTGGAGACGCACTCCATTTTTTTACCCAGGCCGATCGCGTCTTTCAAGCTACCGATCAGGGAGTCTTTGCTGCTTTCTTTAGTCTCGACTGTTTCTTTCACAGCTGGAGTTTCTCCGCTATCAGAACAACCGCTCAAAAAAACGGCTGCTGCCAGCATAGGCATGATAATCAAAATCTTTTTCATATTTATTATATTTTATTGTTTACACCGATATTATGACAAAAAACACCCATCTTGTAAATCCAGGAAACATTGCCACACCTTGACACATCCCCTGCCCCCCCCCGCATACTCAAAACAGGATTGTCGTTCTTTGATAAAAATTCAAATGGAAAAGGAGGTGCCGGAGAATTAGGAAGACGAAAAAATCAGACAGCTAAAAAAAGAATTCCAAAAAAAACTCAACGAAAGGATGAAAAAATGAAAAGATTGTTTTTGCTATTGTTATTTCCGTTGATTTGCTTGTTTCCTCCAAGTGCTTTGGCCACACTGGATAACTTTGACAGCTATGCTACTGGTTTTCTGGCTGGCAATAGCTATTGGACCCAGCCTTTTGTAGGCTATGAATCATTGCGCGTCGTGGATAATCTGGCTTACAGCGGACCAAATTCAGTGTATGCCTACGGCAACCCCACTAAAACAGTTTCCGCCACTTATGATGATGGCAATACCGATCCCAATCGAAACGTGATTTCTTTCTATTTCAATGTCACCACACTATCTGGCTATATTCCCGTCGTATTCGATGCAACCTATCAAACTGTTTATGGTGCATCCCTACTTTACTTTGGTTTGTTCAAAACCTCTTCTACAACCTATGATTTCAGGATTGATTCTATTTCTCCCTATCTGTGTTATTCTTATTCCATTATTGCATCTGGATTACAAAAAAACACCTGGCACAAGGCGGATATCGAGTTTAACTTCATCACAAAAACTCGTCGTGCCAGAATTGATGATGGCGCGTGGAGTACCTCTGTAAATTTGCGTTACGGAGGGCTCTATATCAAAAAAGTCCAGATTTCGGCACCACTCACAACTGCTTTTTCCGAGACTTACATCGACGATTTCCGACTAACCTCCCTGAATCCTCCCCAGTTAGGCGTTACTATCAGCCCCCAGGAAGGCGGCAGTGTCACCGGAGATTATGGGATCGAGTGCGGGGTGGATTTCAGCAGTTACTGCGAGTATGAGTTTGATCCGAACGATTCGGTGACCTTGCAAGCCAATCCCAATTGTGGTTGGGTTTTTGACCATTGGGATGACGGCACGCTGTGCTATGCCGACAATCCTTGGACGGTGGTGATGGATGCGAGCAAGGAGGTGGAGGCGGTGTTTTCTCCGATTGTTTCCACTATTAATGTCATTCCGGATACCGACCAAGGGTCTGTCTTCAGCAGTGAAGAACCTCCACTCATCCATTGCGATGACCAGCCGGAAAGTATGTGCAGCTACGGATACGGCTGGGATGCCAGCGTTGAGCTGACCGCCGATCCGAAACCGGGTTACGCTTTTTCCCACTGGGAAGAAGGCGGAATCGCAATCTCAACCGAGCGGACGCTCAGTTTTCTGGCGGAAGGTTCGAGGGAGCTGGTGCCGGTGTTTGAGGAGGATTTACCGTATTCACCAATTCGTCCTACGAGCAGCACAATAACTCTTGATTACGAGACCTATCCATCATGGAGTCCAAACATTCCTCATAATGGGATTGACTATAATTCCGATCTAATCCCTGAGATAAAAAGCGTTGGAAAGGGCATTGTACATGAATACACCAAAGTTGATGCATCAGGTTTCGGCGCTATAGATCCTGATCCAAGTGAATGGAAAGATGGTCCTGCGATATGGATTAAACATATGCTTTCAACCGGAGAGCCAATCTATGTACTGTATGGGCATTCGGCTTCAAGCTGGGATGATCAATCAACAGGAAGCGGCAATGATTTTGTTTTCAATTGCACTTATGCAATCAATCTCCAGCCAGGAGATATTGTAAATGCTGGAAGTACAATTGGATATTCCGCTCCTTTCTACAACGGAGGTGATTTCCAGCCGCATTTACACCTAAGCGTTTTTAAACCAAACCAAAAACCTGACGGTTCATATTATGGACCGCCAAGCAGTGGTTGGGGCTATAGTGAATTAAGTCTCGACACTGGGGACTTTATCAACCCAGAAGACTTCTTTGCAAACTACTATTTGATAGACAGTGTTGAATAAGAAATCTTCAAAATTAACTTAGCACTAACCAAGAGCCAAAACCTTCAATGAGGTTTTGGCTCTAATTTTTTGTATGATATAATTCAGACAGCTTAAATATTAAAGTAAAATAAAAATGAGAAAGCCAATGCAAATTTTAATTATTATAATTTTCGGATTGTTATTTCTTTTTGTGATTGTTTTTTATCAATCAACTTTACAAAAAACAAAGCAAGATTATCAATTGAAAGTGGATAATCTTAATCAAGAAATAGTTTTATTGAAAAAACAGATTTTAGATAATAAACAGAAAGAGGATATCACAAAAAGCTGGAAAAATTATCAAGACGAAGAATTGGGAATTAATTTTAAATATCCAGAAAATTTTTCATTAACTAAATCGAATTCGTACAAGAGAATAACTCTGAATCCTTCAGAGGTTGGATTAGAAATTCCCTTTATAGAAATAAAAATTGTTTCAGAAAATATTGATTCACTGCTAAATAATTCGGCATCAAGATTAATGAATAAAAGTGTGAAAAATCCTTTTAGTAAAGATGTTATAATTAGCGGCTTGCAAGGAAAAATGATTGGCAATTCAGGGTCTAAAAACACGGAAATTTCTGAATATAGAGAAGTATTTGTTAAAATTTCACCTAATAGAATTTTGACTATTAAATCAGTATCTTTTAACGAGACTATTCTTGATGCATTTTTATCTAGTATTCAATTAAAATAGGTTTATTATCAAAAAAAATAATAATGAATCTGTAAAATAAAATTGGCATAATATAGCCATGAACGGAGAGTCGATCCGACAATCCATTGCGATGACCAGCCGGAAAGCATATGCAGCTACGGATACAGCTGGGATGCCGCTGTCGGGCTGACCGCCGATCCGAAACCGGGTTACGCTTTTTCCCATTGGGAAGAAGGCGGAATCGCAATCTCAACCGAGCGGACGCTCAGTTTTCTGGCGGAAGGTTCGAGGGAGCTGGTGCCGGTGTTTGAGAGGTTTTGGTTGGGGTTTCCGTTGGATGGATACACATCAACCAGCGTCCCGATTTCGGCTGTCATGGATCACTCCGTATTTGATCATACTCCAGTCCAGTTTTATCAAACGGATGATATTGTGGAAGCATTTAATGGTCAAATTGGAGATAAACAATATGGATCTCGACTTACCGATGGCGTTTGGGGGTATCTGATGAATATTGGTGAGGACGATTTTCTAGCAGGCTATAATTACACGGAGCCAAAAGAATATCTCTTCTATGATGGTCACCCAGGCTATGACTTTGCTGTTCCCGCAGGAACCGATGTCCTCGCTCCGGCAGACGGCAAGCTCTATTGGGCCATGTCTGATCCAGTCAATGGGGATGTAAGTGGTTTTGGTACATTCTATATTGATCATGGGAATGGCAACACCACTTGGTTTCTGCATTGCAGCGGACTCACGCAAGATGTGCTTGATGAAATCCAACAAAATGGATATGCCACAGTTTATCAAGGCGATCATATTGCCGAATCTAGCAACAAAGGCACATCAGGCTACCATCTCCATTTTGAAGTCAGGTTGAATGGGATTGATGATGCCAACGTAATTGATCCATACAAAGAAGATATGTGGGAATAGCATTTCCCCAACAAAAAAACGCTCTGTCGAGAATCTTCGGCAGAGCGTTAATTTTTTGTCAAAAATTAATTGCTTGGAAAAGAAAAAGTTTTTATAATTGATTCCAGTATTTTTTGATTGTTAATATTGGATCGTATTTCATAGAGGGTATTGTTATGAAAAAACCAGATGGAAATTTTATCATTTTTTTCTTTGAACCAATCAGCCCTTTCTCCCTTAATTTCCGTACTCATAATTTTTGTTCGTGAGTTTAAAAGTTCAACATTTTTAGAATAATAACTATCCAGTGAATCAGCTCCTTCATAAATTGTTCCTTTTAAGTCTTTTTGTGCAGAGGTATCAATTCCAAAAGATTTATTTGATGCACTATATCTATCTTCACCAATAGAAAACCAAGAGCCTCTTGGATCAGATGCATTGTAGCATTTGTCTAAGATTGTTAAATATCTATCGACAATTAACCATTCGCCAGGATATTTAAATTCATAGTTGGCTTTTTCATTTCGGCAAACTTTCCACTTCAAAGCATCAATGAACTCTTCATTTTCTTCTTTTTGCGGATTTTGTTTTTCTTCCGTAGACTTCACAAACTCAACACCTCCCTCATCCTGGCTTTTGATCTTTTCATATTTCCACACCAACGCGCCCACAGTGATTGCGATTATCACAATGATTACCGTTCCCAAGACGGTCGGGATTTTTTTGTTATCAATTTTACTCATTTTTTGTTTTTGTTTATCAAATTATTTTTTCACTATGCCACGGATGGCTCCGGCGTGCTTTCCGCGGCAGCTTGTCCGTCTTTTATGTCGTCATAGAATTTCGCTATGCTGGCGTTGACATAGGGCGCCAACCAGATGAATCCGATTCCGAAAGTCAGGATGGAAAGCAAGACCCACCCCAGGAACCTCAATTTCAAACAGAACAATTTCCATTTGTATCCGTCCATCATTTTTTTGCTTCGGCTGATCGCTTCCGTGGCGCCGATCGATTTGTCATCGGCCATAATATAGAAAACCATCGCGTATGACAGCGCGGCGATGATTCCCGGCACGATCAGAAGCAGTGCCCACAAAAAGACGAATATCGATATCAGCAGATAGGCCGCCAAAGAATTCCCGAAATTATTGAAACCTTCGAACAGCTGCTCCAGCTTGGCATCCTGGTTGCGCGACAACGCCAGAAAAAAAACAGTCAACCCCAAAATCATCGGACCTGTGATCAATAAAGATCCGATCCAGCCGACACGTGGTATCATCTGCACACCCGCCACAAGCAGGAAATAGATTACGGACACGCCGATAGCCAAACCCCATTTGCCTTTTAAAGATTCCCGGGCCATTTTCATCAGGATCGCATTTTCTGTCCGCATATTTTTTTCACTTAATTTATTATTTACTCCGTTACATATATCATACTATTATTCCTCTTTTTTGTCAGCCGCGGAAAATATTGCTACTATGGCGGTATGCCCGATAAAAACAAATTTGCATATCTCAACGCCTTGAATAAGATCAACGGCGTCGGCCCGCAAAAAATGCGCAAGCTGATGGCGTATTTCGGTTCGCCGGAAAAAATCTGGAACGCTCCACTGGAAGCGTTGGCGGCAAGCGGCGTCGGCGAAGCGTTGGCCGGCAAAATTTCCGCCCAGCGATCAAAAATCGATCCGGCACAAGAATGGCTCCGGCTGGAAAAAGAAAATATCCGGATGATCATTGAAACCGATGACGCCTATCCCCGCCTCTTGAGGGAAATCCCCACCGCGCCCTATATATTATATATGAAGGGCGAAATAGACCTGAACGCGCCGATGGTTTCCATCGTCGGATCCCGGAAACATACCAGCTACGGCTCGCAAGCCGCCTACGCTTTCGCCAAGGGCCTGGCCAAGGCCGGCATCACCGTGGTCAGCGGCATGGCTTATGGTATCGATTCGATCGCCCACCGCGGCGCGCTGGATGGCGGCGGCAAGACCATCGCCGTTCTCGGCGACAGCCTGGATGACAAGCACATCTATCCAGCCAGTAATTTCCGCCTCTCCCAAGAAATCGCCGCCAGCGGTTGCCTGCTCAGCGATTATCCGGTCGAAACGCCGGCCGGCATTCCCGGGAATTTCCCCGCCCGCAACCGGATTATCGCCGGATTGTCTTCCGGCACGCTGGTCATCGAGGCCGGAGAAAAAAGCGGCACGCTCATCACTTCCAGTCTGGCTCTGGAATTCAACCGGGAAGTTTTTGCCGTGCCGGGATCGATTTTTTCCCCGCAATCCCTGGGCACGAACGACTTGATCCGGAAAGGCGCCAAAACCGTCACCGGCGTCAAAGATATTTTGGAGGAATTGAATCTGGAAGAAAAGTCCGAAAAATCCCCGGCCCCGGCCAAAATACCCTCTTCTCCGGAAGAGGAGGCCATCCTGCATATCCTATCAGGCGATCCGGTCCACATTGACAATATCTCAAAAGCCTCTAAACTGGGAACTGCCGCTGTCGCTTCCGCGCTCGCTATGATGGAAATCAAGGGCTGGGTGCGGAATATCGGAGGGCAGAACTACATACTCACCTAATTTTAAATTTCAAGTTTTAAATTTTAAATCAATTTTAAATCATTAAATTAACGAATTTTTAAAATTTTATCCTTGTGATTTCATTTTAAATTTAAAATTTATAATTTAAAATTCCGACATAATGAAACTCGTAATAGTCGAATCCCCCACCAAAGCCAAGACTATCAGCAAATTTTTAGGCGGCAAGTATACCGTCAAATCTTCCTACGGCCACATCCGTGATTTGCCGACCAAGAAGATGGGTATCGATATCGAACATGATTTCGAGCCGGAATACGAGATTCCCAGCAAAAATATCGATCGCGTGGCTGAATTGAAAAAGCTGGCCAAAAAAGCGGACGGGGTCATCCTGGCAACCGATGAAGACCGTGAAGGGGAGGCTATCTCTTGGCATCTGGTCGCGGCGCTGGGCTTGAAACTGGATAAGATTGAAAGGATCGCTTTCCACGAAATCACCGAGAAAGCCATCGAGCACGCCCTGGAAAATCCGCGCGCCATCGATTACAATCTGGTGGACGCCCAGCAGGCGCGCCGGGTCCTGGACAGGCTGGTGGGTTATGAGCTCTCGCCGTTTTTGTGGAAAAAAATCCGCCGCGGCCTCAGTGCCGGACGCGTGCAGTCCGTCGCCCTGCGCCTTATCGTGGAAAAAGAACGGGAAATCCAAAATTTCAAACCGGAAGAATATTGGGCGCTTTCCGCTTTGCTAAAATCCAACACTAGGAAAGCCCAGGAATTCGAAGCGAAACTGGCTAAAGAAAACGGCGCGGCTTTAGGCAAACTTGGTGTAAAAAACAAAGAACATGCCGATAAGATCGCGGCCTTTTTAGAAAAAGCTGCCTACCGAATCGACAAAATAACCAAAAAGGAAGTTCAAAAAAATCCGTTGGCGCCCTACACCACTTCCACCTTGCAACAGGATGCCAATAACAAGCTGGGCTACAGCTCCAAGCAGACGATGATGATCGCCCAACAGTTATATGAAGGCATCACCCTTGGCAAAGAAGGGTCCGTCGGTCTCATCACCTATATGCGGACCGACAGCGTCAATCTGTCTATGGAATCGATGCTTTCGGCCCAAAAAACCATCGGTAAAAATTTCGGCAAGGGATATGCCCTGGACAGCCCGCGCTTTTTCAAGACCAAAGCCAAAGGCGCCCAGGAGGCCCACGAAGCCATCCGTCCGACTTTTCCGGAAAAGACGCCGGAGTCGATCAAGGAATTTTTGGATCCGAAACAATACAAAGTATACCGGCTGATCTGGCAAAGAATGATCGCTTCCCAGATGGCGCCGGCCGTGATGGATTCCGTAGCCGTGGATATCGCCGCCACCCGGGAAGGCTCCGCGGATAATTACACTTTGCGCGCCAACGGTTCCACGATAAAATTCGACGGCTATTTGAAAGTTTACGGGGAGAAAATCCCGGTCGCGGAAAACCTGCTGCCGGAAATGGATGAGCAGGATCTGCTGGGCCTGGTGAAATTATTGTCCGAACAGAAATTCACCCAGCCGCCGGCCCGTTTTTCCGAAGCCGCCCTGGTCAAAGCGATGGAAGAATTGGGCATCGGCCGGCCGTCCACCTACGCGCCGACCATCTCGACCATCATCGACCGCAAATACGTCGCCAAGGATGAGAACAAACGCCTCTTTCCGGAAGAAATCGGCTTCACGGTCTGCGACCTTTTGACCGAACATTTCGCCGACATCGTGGACTATGCCTTCACCGCCACGATGGAAGAAAATCTGGATGGAATCGCGGAAGGCAAAAAGGAATGGGTGCCGGTCATCCGCGATTTCTATGGACCGTTCCATAAAAACTTGGAACAAAAAACCAAGGAGATCAAAAAGGAAGACTTGCAAGAAAAATTGGACCGCCAATGTCCGGATTGCGGCGGGGATCTGATTATGAAATTCGGCCGCTTCGGCAAATTCATCGCCTGTTCCAATTATCCGAGCTGCAAATATACGGAAAAGACCGAGTCGGAAAAGAAAGTGGACGAACAGCACGCCGGCGAAGTCTGCGAAATCTGCGGCGCGCCGATGCTCGTGAAACGCGGCCGCTTCGGAACATTTCTCGGCTGTTCCAATTATCCGGAATGTAAAGGCATCAAACGCATCGAAAACAAAACCGGCATCACCTGCCCGAAATGCCAAGTAGGTGAAATCGTAGAACGGAAATCTAAAAAAGGCCGCGTCTTCTTCGGCTGCAACACCTATCCCAAATGCGACTTCGCCCTCTGGAACAAACCGACCGGTGAAAAATGTCCGAAATGCTCCAGTCTCCTGGTCTTCGCCGCCAAAGGCAAAACCAAATGTTCCGACAAGGAATGCAAATTCGAGAAATAAAGCTATTGCGTAGCCGATTATTGGACACTCGAAAATAAAAAAACCTCCTGCTAACAAAGTCAGGAGGTTTTTGATTTTCATCTCTAAAAAACAGGAAGCCCACCGAAGCAGGTTTCCTGCCGGCGGGCTTGACCCTTACTTGTATTTCTCGGCCGCCACCCTTATCACGCGTAGCTCATTTTTGTATCTGGCTACGCGCTTATTGAAATATATGCGTCTTCTTCTTGATATATCCTTATAGCCTCCGATACGTAGTTCGGCTTGCACTATCAACTGCTCGATTATATCAAGCGCCTGGACACACATACCTATTGCACACTGGGCTTCCTTGATTGAAGGAAATTCTTCGTTAGCGAGATCTTTTTCTCCCCGGAGAATCCTTTTGTTGAGTTCCTTCTGTTTTTCAATCAGGTCCCCGGCCATTCCTTCGCAGAATATGGCCTTGTTCCTTGCAATCAATTCCTCAATTGCTTGCAACAAAAGCAGGACATCCTCTTCCTGTTGCCCATATTTCTTAGGAAAGGTTGTCCGGTAACAGAACCAGCCGGCCACCAGCGAAAATAAAGCGAAAGCCATACCGAGCACCGACGACAATGACACCCCCTTGCTCTTGAAAATAACCAGAGCATTGCATAAAAAATAAACTCCACAAAAAGCAAAGAAGCCCATAGGCGCCAAACCGATAATTTTTTTCATCGCAATATCCCCTTTTGGTTGTAGTTATATGGGAAGCCGAATTATGGCAGTTGTTAAACAGCAACATATAATAATGATTGATTTATCAAAGATAGTCAATATGCCATAGCAGACTTTTTATTTTCACATTAAGTGCTATAATTCAACAATAGGAAATATCCGGGATAAAAAGGCTCGGGTAAGCGAAAATTATGGAAAATCCAGTCGACAACATCATCCGGAATATGAAACTGCCGGCAACTCCCAAAAGGAAGGAGTTGATTCAAGCTGCCTACGAATTCGCCAAAAAAGCCCATATGGGACAAAAGCGCCGCTCCGGGGAGGACTACATAACGCATACGGTCGAAACCGCCGTCATCCTGGCCAAGCTCGGAATGGACTCAAAGACCATTTACGCCTGACTCTAGCATGACGTCCCGGAAGATACGGCGACCACCCTGGAAGATGTTGAAAAAAAATTCGGGGAAGAAATCGCCTTTTTGGTGGACGGCGTGACCAAGATCGGCCGCATCAAATTGCGCGGGGAACAGGAAGAATTGCAACTGG
>JAUXSI010000006.1 GCA_030679985.1 Candidatus Moraniibacteriota bacterium
TTTTCTCATTTCTGATTATTTCTACAATATAGCCATGATTATTCAAATTATCGGATTAATCTTGACTTTTTCCAAATCAGCTATCATCGGACTCGCCACAACCATTATTTATATCCATTATGGACACAATATATTATCACCGATCCATAAATTATTCCGCGCCTGCCTTTCAGTAGGCAAGGTGAAACAATTTAAACAAAAAGAAGCGTTTAAATGTTCCACGTGGAACAATTCACAGTGCGAATCATATGAACCAATCAAAATTGTTCCACGTGGAACAATTTATCCCAAAAAATGGCTTTTATTTACAGGCATAACCATCATTTCACTATATTTAGTCAAGCCAGATCTTAACTCATTGCTACTTAAATCCTTAGATGAAAGATTGTTATATCTAAATGTTTCACGTGGAACAATTTTTGATAATCCACTTATTGGCTTAGGAGCAGGTCAATTTGTTATAAATATGCAAAATTATACCAACCAAACACTCTTAGGCTGGCAATTTCAGCCAGTCCACAATGTATTTTTATTGATTTGGAGTGAACTTGGAATTATTGGATTGGCCTTATTTATCTGGATGATTTATAAATTGTTCCACGTGGAACAATTTAGACAAAAAGAAGCTATCAAATGTTCCACGTGGAACAATTCACAATGCGAATCCTATAAAATAGCTAAAAATGTTCCACGCCTGCCTGCCGGTAGGCAAGGTGGAACATTTCCAAACCAAAAAGAATTCAAGATAGCCATACAGGGTGTATTAATTGGATTTATGTTTATTATGCTTTTTGATCATTACCTATGGGACATCCAGCAAGGGCAAATCATTTTTTGGCTTACACTAGGTCTATTAGTCAGTTCAAGGCCTGCTAATATTGACAAATAGAGTCTTTTGTTTTATAATAATATACTTTTTTTATTTACATATTACACCCATTGGTTTTTCTGTGAAGAAAAATTAGCGGTGTTAAAAAATATTCAAAAATCCGATATTCCAACATACATTATCCAATCCGATCTTCAAAAAATCCCTCAGAAGTCCGAATTTTACGTCACCTTTTTTAGTTCAATTTAACCCAATGTTTATGGGCTCTAAATGATACGAAAAAAATATAAAAGAGAAACGCGATATTTTTTTCTATCCACAAAAAAGACGGGCTTGGCACCCGTCTTTTTTAATATCCGTATTTTTACAAGACTGTCGTAGCGGCGACCTTGTCTCCAGTTTGCGGCTTCATCACCCGCACGCCTTGTGTCGCACGGCCGAGAACCGAAACACTTTTTAATGGGATCCTGATTATCTGCCCCTTATTGGAACTCAATATCAAATCTTCTTCTATCTCGTCGACATTCACAATATTAGCCCCTACCACATTACCGGTTTTGCCGGTCACATTGGCTGTCTTGATTCCGGAACCGCCACGCTTTTGGATTTTATATGCTTTCAAATCAGAGCGCTTGCCATAGCCATTCTCAGTAATAATCAATAATTGGTTGCCTTTTTGATTCTTAAATACCGCGTCCATACCCACGACTTTATCATCCTTGCGCAATTTTATTCCGCGCACTCCCACTGCGCTGCGCCCCATCGGTCGGACATCTTTTTCTTTGAAGTGGATCGCTTGCCCTTTGGCGGTCGTGATGATTATTTCATCCTCACCAGTTGTAGCTTCGACCCATTTCAAGGTGTCTCCCTTCGCCAAACCGATGGCGATCAAACCGGACCTGCGCACGTTGTCGAAGTCTTCCATCGGGGTTTTCTTGACTGTTCCCAGTTCCGTCGTCATCAGGAAATATTTGAAATTATCTTCCTTATTGAACGGGATGATGGCGGTTACGGTTTCTTCTTGGGAAAGTTGCAAGAAGTTCACCACCGACTGACCCTTGGCGACGCGCGATGATGGCGGAATTTCATAGGCTTTTGTTTGGAAAACCTTTCCTGAATCCGTAAAAAACAGCAAGTCATCATGCGTCATTACGGCCAACACTTTCTTGATCGTATCTTCCTCTTTGGTCACGGCACCGATAACGCCCTTGCCGCCGCGCTTTTGGACTTTATAGACAGTCGGATCCATCCGTTTGATGTAGCCTTGATCGGTAATCGTGATAATGGCTTCCTCGTTCGGTATCAAATCTTCCTGTTTGAATTCGCCGACGCCGGATTTCACGACCTTGGTCCGCCTTTCATCTCCGAATTTTTCTTTGACGCGCAACAATTCATCTTTTACGATAGCCAGGATCTTTTTTTCACTCTTCAGGATCGCTTCCAACTCCTTGATCAAGGCCATTTTTTCTTTCAATTCATCCTCGATTTTTTTCCTTTCCAAGCCAGCCAGGGTTTGCAGCCGCATTTCCAATATGGCGGTGGCTTGCCGTTCTGACAGTTTGAATTTTTTCATCAGACTGGCGTGAGCGATTTCTTTGGTTTGCGATTTCCGGATCGTATCGATGACCGCGTCGATGTTGTCCAAAGCTATCTTCAATCCCTCCAAGATATGCGCGCGATCACGCGCCTTATCCAAATCGAATTGGGTCTTGCGCGTCACCACGATTTTGCGATGGGCGATATAATATTCCAAAATGGCCTTGAGATTCAAAACTGTCGGCTCGATTCCATCCACCAAAGCCAACATATTGACTCCGAAGTTCTTTTGCAGATCAGTCAGGGAATATAGTTTGTTCAAAACCTTCTGGGGATAAGCGTCTTTTTTCAGATCAATCACCAAACGCACCCCGTCCTTATCCGACTCATCACGGATATCCTTGATACCCACGATCTTACCCTCATGCACCAAATCTGCCATCTTTTCTATCATCGCCGCTTTATTGGTAGCGTAGGTCATCTCCGTAATGATAATTTGGAAAGCACCCGCTTTCGTTTCTGAAATGTCAGCCTTGGCACGCGTCAATATTTTGCCTCGTCCGGTCTTATAGGCCTCAATGATGTCTTTTTTATTATAAATAATTCCACCAGTAGGGAAGTCCGGCCCCTGGATAAATCCCGTCAAATCCTCGACTGTAGCCGACGGATTATCAATCAGATGGGAAATGCCATCGATAAGCTCGCCTAAATTATGCGGGGGGACGTTCGTAGCCATACCGACCGCGATTCCCATACTTCCATTCAAAAGGAGTTGGGGCAAATTAGCCGGCAAGACCGTCGGTTCTTTGTGTTGTCCGTCAAAATTCGGTACGAAATCAACCGTATTTTTTTCAATATCCGCAAGCATCTCTTCTGCCATCTGGGAAAGCTTGGCTTCGGTATAACGATAGGCGGCCGCACTGTCGCCATCCATCGAGCCGAAGTTTCCCTGCCCCTTCACCATCGGATAGCGCAAAGAAAAATCCTGCGCCATACGCACCATCGAATCATACACGGCGACATCGCCATGCGGATGATATTTACCCAACACTTCTCCGACCACGGTAGCGGATTTGCGGAACTTAGAATTAGAACGCAGGCCGGTATTCCACATCGAATACAATATCCTTCTATGCACCGGCTTGAGGCCGTCGCGCACGTCCGGCAAAGCCCGGGAAACGATGACGCTCATCGCATAATCCAAATAAGACTGTGACATCTCCTTAGTAATTTCCCGCGCGTTGATATTTCCGATTTCCATAAGATAAAATTTAACTGCTTAGATTTATTTATTTAAATTATCCTTCATATTACCATCTTGCATCTTATTGATAACATCCTGGCCGATAGCGTTTTTGACATTATCCACCGTGGTTTGCACCGAATCCCTCTGGGCATCAAACTGATTGGCGACATCCGACAGGCTATCATAAGCGCCTGGCTCCATCGCTCGATCGGAAGTCCAGTTCTCAAGCGAAAAAATCCAAATCATCACGATAAAAACCATGCTGACGCCCACAAAAAACCAAACATACCGTCTGCGGATATGTTCAGGTTTTTCTCTTATTTCTTCGATTTTCTCCATTAATCCCATATTCAGCGGCAAAAACAAGCTTTAGCAACGGGATGGTTTCACCGCCTATATGTAATCAATCGATAGTCATAACCATCACTTCCATATGTTTTTCCTCCAAATCCTTCTTTTTGATATTCAATTTAGAAGCTCTGGACGAAGAGCAATTTCCAATTTCGCTGCAAAATTCCTTTTCGTCCGCAATATCCGCCGTCGTGCCATTTATTTTATAGTGCATCGGTATGACGACCTTCGGCTCCAGCTTCCTTATGATTTCTATGGCCTTTTTCGCATTAATCGTAAATTTTCCGCCGATCGGGATCATCAAGATATCCACGCCATCCAAAATCTCCATCTGCTTCTCCGTCAAATCGGTTCCCAGATCGCCCAAATGGCAAATTTTTATATCTTCGGTGTCTATCAGATATATCGTATTTGATCCGCGTTCCAGACCGCCTTTATCATCATGATAAGTCCCAATTCCGACGATATTGATTCCTTTAACCGAATATTCACCCGGAATATCGATGATAGCCGGATTACCTTTCAAGGCCTCGACATTGTTGTGATCAGGATGGTTATGCGTAACCAGCACGACGTCCGCCTGCCCCTGCGGGGGGCGTAAACCGATCGATTTATCAAACGGATCTATGAAGGCGTTGATGTCCTCCTGGCCTCTTCCGGCCGGTTTAGTGGTTATTTTAAAGCAAGAATGGCCATAATATTGGATATTCATCGATGTTTTATCTTTTATGGTTATGAAAGTATTTTAGCACAGGTAAAATACGCTGTCGAGATAAGACGCGCCTGGACTTGCCAAACCTGAAAATTTGTTTTAAACTTGATTTAAGGTTAATTATTAAGAAAATTGAATAAGAGATGCCCGCCGAAAGCGGATATTTGCCAATCTCTTGATAAAAACTTCCTAATAATTTCCTCGGGGAAATTTTTTGTTTTTCCCAGGCACATCGGCGCTTTTAATATTTAACGCGATTCGGCGCCTATCGCGAAATTAGCCACAAAATAGCCTTAGCTAGCCGCTATCACGGCCGGATCAGGCAAAATAACGCTAATAATAAAACTATGACCAACATACTAGACACCTTAGCGACGGAAGTCGACAAGATTCCCGCGCGTCCAACCGACACAAAGAAATCGGAGCAAAACCCAGCCGAAACCCAAGACCCGCAAACCGAACCATCCGTAATGGAACAGCTCCTGGGCTCGGCCGAACTGCATTTTCCAAAAATAAACGACGTAGTTGAAGGTACCGTCATCGAAGTAGGCTCAAACGCCATCTATCTGGATATCGAGCCATTCGGAACCGGCATCGTCCTCGGAAGGGAAATCAAGGATGGAATGGGCTCCGCCAAATTGAAAGTTGGCAGCCGGGTTGCCGCCACTATCATCGATCTTGAAAATGAAGAAGGATATATCGAACTTTCCGTCCGGGAAGCTTCCTATGAAAAAGCTTGGGAGGACATCGAGAGCAAGCGCGACACCCAGGAGAAGATCACGACAAAAGTCCTTAGCGCCAACAAAGGCGGACTTTTGGTGGAAGTCAACGGAATTTCAGGCTTTTTGCCGGTTTCACAACTTTCCAGCAAGAATTATCCGCGGGTTGACGACGGCGACAAAAACAAAATCCTTACCCTATTGAAGAAATTGATCAACCAGGAGCTTGAGGTCCGCATTTTGGATGCCGACCGTGAAACGGAAAAACTTATCGTAAGTGAAAAGGCAGCCCAAAGTGAAAAGGACCGAGAAACGATTTCTAATCTGAAGGTGGGCGACGTGGTTGAAGGAGAGGTCAGTGGCGTGGTCGATTTCGGAGCCTTCGTCAAATTCCTGCGCCCTAATCCGGAGAAATCCGAACTTATGGACGAGGACAGATTGGAAGGTTTAGTCCATATTTCCGAACTGGCTTGGCAATTGATTGAAAACCCGCGCGACATAGTCAAAGTTGGAGATAAGGTCCAAGCTAAGATTATCGGTATCGACAATGATAAAATATCCCTTTCGATGAGAGCTTTGCAAAAAGACCCTTGGAGCATCGTCGAAGAAAAATACCATATCGGAGATGTCGTCAAAGGCACCGTCAATCGTATTAATCCGTTCGGCGCTTTCGTCTATCTGGACCGCGACATCCACGGCCTGGCGCACGTCAGCGAGATGTCAGAAATGTTCCCTGGAAAAAGCATCGACGAAATAATCAAGACTGGCCAGGAATATGATTGGAAAATCCTCTCCATCGAACCGCGGGAACACCGCATGGGCCTATCCTTGGTTACCAAAAAGACCAAAAAGGATGCGGATACCGCTTCTATCGCGGAAAAACCGGCCGGGAAAGAATAGATCTGCCAAAACCTGCGATTCCAGCCATAGTAAAAGGTTCCGATGGATATCGGAACCTTTTGTTTTTCCTTATTGATTATTCTTTTTAATGGTATTATACTGTTATAACGTTAATTTCAAACAAATCTATGGCAAAAAATAGACTGATAATTTCCTTCAATGGGCAAGAAGGATCCGGCAAAAGCACCATCGCTACTTTAGTGGCCGAAAAGTTTGGTATTCCGCGTTATTATATGGGCCAGCTTTTCCGCGACATGGCGAAAGAGCACGGGCTGGATTTGCCGGAATTCCGGAAAATCTGCGATCAGGATCCGAGTTTTGACAAAAAAGTCGATGATTATGTCACCGCTCTGCCCGATAAGCATGAAAGTTTCGTCATAGAAAGCCGCACGGCTTGGCATTTTATCCCACAATCGATAAAAATTTATTTGCAAGTCGAATCGGAGGCGGCGGCGGAAAGGATATTCAAAGGGTTGGCTGGGAAAAATAATCGCAGCAATGAAGATGCCAACCTTGATACGGTTGAAAATATCCGCAAAAGCATCCTCAAAAGACGCATGGAGGACAACGAGAGATATTTCGCGCTCTACGGAATACGCCAGGATGAAATAAAAAATTACGATTTCGTTATCGACACTACCAAGCTGACCATCGCGGAAGTTTTTGAAAAGGTCATCACATTCATTAATGAAAAATCTGCTTAAAAAAATCCAGACCGCTTCCCGCCAATATGGCTTCTGGGACGCCGGATCCAAAATAATCGTAGGCGTTTCCGGCGGACCGGACTCCGCCTGCCTGTTAGATATTCTTGTACGCCTTCAGAAAACCTACGCTTTCGAGCTCCGGATCGCCCACATCAATTACGGCTTGCGCGGAAAAGACAGCCTGGCAGATGAAAAATTCGTGCGGGAATTAGCTGCAAAGCATAGTCTTATTATAGATGTCCTGCGGCCGAAAATAACCTCGTCCAAAAACCTGGAAAGCCGGCTGCGGGACATCCGCTATGGATTTTTTGAAAAAGTCCGGCAAAAAAACCGCTTCGACCTGGTTGCCGTCGCGCATAACCTCGATGATCAAGCCGAAACGCTCCTGATGCGCCTGATGCGGGGATCCGGACTTGCCGGCCTGAGCGCTATGAAATTCAAAAACGGAAACATTATCCGCCCCCTGCTTGCGATTCCGCGCCAGGAAATCACGGACTATTTGAAAAGCCGCGGATTGGAATCCAGAATCGACAAAACGAACTTGGAGTCTGATTTTTTGCGCAATAAGGTCAGACATGGACTGATCCCCTACATTGAAAATAACTACAACCCCGACATTAAGAAAACTTTGTCCGATTCGGCCGTTTCCATCGCCGAGGACAACTCTTTCATCAACGACTTTGCGGAAAAAACATTCCAGACATATCGAGAGCTCTCCGCTAAAAAAATATTAGCCCTCCATCCGGCCATCCAAAGAAGGGTTTTGCGCTTGGCCATCGCGGAAAAAAAACAAAATATCCGGGATATCGGAATGTCTCATATCGAAGAAATGCTCAAAGCCATCAGAAGTACCAAGGGCAAGAATCAAGATGTGACGTTCAAAGGGTTGAAAATGAGCCGAAAGGGTGATAAAATTACTATCAGCAAGCTATAATTATTTATAAATTTTTGAATTCGCATATTCGTATCTCCTCCTGCTCGCCATCACTCCCATAATTACCGAAGATGGGCGGCAGTCGGCAAGCAAATACGAAATCCGCAGTTCGGAAAGAACTTATGAAAAATCTAACCAAGCACACCAGCCTATCCATCGCAATCCTGATAATCATCCTTGGCCTGCTCGTCCTTTACAATGGCCCGAAAGACAAACCAGCCGAAATATCCCTCAGCACTTTGGTTTCCCAAATCAATAACGGGCAAGTGAAGCAAATCACGGTCGACGAGAACAAGCTGGAAATACTACTAAACGACGACAAGGCGGAAACATCGATCAAGGAAAAGGAAGTCGGTATCACCGATTCGCTGAAAAATTACGGGGTCGACCCGGCCAAGTTGACAGCTGTCAATATCGACATCAAAAGCAATGCTTCGTCTTCCTTCTGGATAGGAACGGTCCTGCCGTTTCTCCTGCCGTTTCTGCTCATTGCCGGATTCATCTGGTTTATGCTGAAACAGGCCCAAAAGGGCAACAGCCAGGCCTTGTCCTTCGGCTCATCGCGAGCCCGGGTCATCGATCCCAAAGATAAGCGCCTGCGAACAATGTTCAAGGATGTGGCGGGAGCTAAGGAATCCAAGGAGGAGCTGATGGAAATCGTCGAATTCCTGAAACACCCGAACAAATTTTTGAAATTAGGAGCTAAAATTCCCAAGGGAGTCCTGTTGTTGGGGCCTCCGGGAACGGGCAAAACCTTGATCGCCAAAGCAGTAGCGGGTGAAGCCAATGTCCCATTCTTTAATATCTCCGGCAGTGAATTCGTGGAGATGTTCGTCGGAGTCGGAGCCTCAAGAGTCAGAGATCTGTTCAAGCAAGCTAAGAAAAATTCTCCGGCCATCGTTTTTATCGATGAGATCGATGCTGTCGGCAGACACCGCGGAGCAGGACTCGGCGGCGGGCATGACGAGCGAGAACAAACATTAAATCAGATCTTGGTTGAAATGGATGGTTTTGATACCAATACCAATGTCATCGTTATCGCAGCCACCAATCGACCGGATGTCCTTGACCCCGCCCTGCTGCGCCCGGGACGCTTTGATCGCCGCGTGACTATGGATTTGCCTGACATTGAAGAAAGGATAGAAATCCTGAAAATCCATGCTAAGAACAAGCCTATCACCAAAAATATAGACTTGCGCGTAATCGCCGAGCGGACATCCGGTTTTTCCGGAGCTGATTTGGCAAATCTTCTTAATGAAGCGGCGATTCTCTCCGCCCGTAGGGAAAAGAAAGAAATAGCTATGCCGGAATTGACTGAATCCATCGAAAAAGTCATTCTTGGGCCGGAACGGCGAAGCCGCAGGATCGACGAGGATGAGAAAAAAATCATCGCCTACCACGAAGCCGGCCACGCCTTAGTCGGAGCCAGCCTGAAAAATGCCGACCCCGTCCAGAAAATATCCATCATCTCCCGCGGACACGCCGGCGGATATACCCTTAGCGCGCCCGCCAAAGACAAGCGCTTGCTTTCCCGCAACTATTTCATCGATGAGCTTTCCGTGTTTCTGGGCGGTTATGTCAGTGAAAAATTGGCCTTCGGCGACGTGACCACCGGCGCCTCCAATGATCTGGAAAGAGCTACGGCTATGGCTAGGAACCTGGTTACCCGCTACGGAATGAGCGAGCTTGGACCCAGGACCTTCGGCCACAAGGAAGAATTGGTTTTCTTGGGCAAGGAAATGCACGAGGAAAAGAACTATTCTGAAAAAACCGCCGAAGACATCGACAAACAAGTCACCAAATTCATCGCCGACGCCTATGTCGTGGCTGAAAAAATACTTACCGAGAAAAAAAGCGAACTAGAGAAAATCGTCTCAGCCCTGATTGAAAAAGAAACGATGGAGCAAGAAGAGTTCAATGCCATTATGGGCATTAAAAACAGGGAATCCGCACCGATCGAGCCTGATTTGGACAAACCGGAGCCCATCAAGCCGGAAACTGAAAACTCTCCAGCCCAAGACAAAGATAAATCAGCCGAACCAGAGGTAAAAACCGCTCCGAAGCCGAATCCGGTTGAAAATTTCTGACATTTTGCCAGCCCGACAAAAAAAGTCCGAACTTTCGGACTTTTTTTATTAGTGGGACCAACTGGATTCGAACCAGTGACCAAGCGATTATGAGTCGCCTGCTCTACCGCTGAGCTATGGTCCCAAGACATATCGGATTGCAAAGGAAACCACGCGGGGGCGCTGTAATTTCCCTTATAAAACCAGCTGTGGACGCGAGAGGACTCGAACCTCTGACCTTTTCCATGTCAAGGAAACGCTCTAACCAACTGAGCTACGTGTCCGATTATACTAAAATCCGCCGTTTAAACCGCTTATCCAGCCTGGGCGGATGACATTTATAATTCTACTGAAGAAACGCTTTTCAGTCAACAAATTAGCTCTTTTTCCGTCTCCGGGCATGGAAAGCCTGGTGCACCTCTTTTAATTGCCTGTTGGTAACATGGGTATAGACCTGGGTCGTGGTTATGGAGGCGTGTCCCAGCATGGCCTGCACGCTGCGGATATCCGCCCCATTCATCAACAGATCCGTGGCGAACGAATGCCGCAGAGTGTGCGGATGCACATCTTTGATGATGCCCGCTTTAGCGGCATAATATTTGACGATCCGCTGTACGCTTCTGGGCGTCAGCCGCAATCCATCCGGTTTTTTCTCCCGGCTTTTTCCTGCGAACCTTGCCAGGCTTTTCTCATCCCGCACGAACAGCGCCGGGTCGATATCGGTCCGCTTTTCCAGGTAGCGCCGCAAAGCCGTGGCCGCCCCGTCCGAAACGAAAACCACGCGCACTTTATCGCCCTTGCCGCGCACGCTGAATTCCCGATTAGCCAGATCCAGTTTTTCCCGATTGATATTGGTCAGTTCAGAAACACGCAATCCGGCTGAAAAAAGGAGTTCCAACATAGCCCGGTCACGCAAGGATTTGAAATCGGGGCCATCAGCGGCTGCCAATATCCGATCCACCTCTCCCGCTTCCAAAAACTCCACTTCTTTTCCCGCGTTTTTTCCAATTTCAATCTTTTCAGCCGGCAAAGACTTGATATCCATCTTAGCCAGGTATTTCAAAAAACTTCGGAGCGCAATCACATAATAACCCTGGGTGATTTTTTTTAGGGCTTTCTCGTTGCCGCCTTCCAATCTGCTTAGATAGACCCGGAAACTGCGGACTAGACTGTCCGTAATATCACCAGGCTCCGCGATACCAGCCCAATCCAGGAACCTGTCCAGATAGTGGTCATAATTTTCAACGGTCTTTCGCGATCTGTTTTTCTCAATTTCCAGATATTCCAAAAATTGACTTTTTAGTATTTTTATGTCCATATTTAAAAAATTTCGCCTTTCCGCACCTGGATTGTGCGACACTTATATCTTCATCTTACTCCGAAAAACCAAAAAAATAAACCGGGGGCGGGATTTTGCGGACACTGGGCTTTTTGCCTAACCAAGGCCCCGGACGGACTTGGGATATCCGGCCTGATTTTGCGTTTGACAGCCATTTTTATTCCCTGTATACTATTTATTAATTAAAAATTAGGGCTCTGGAATGATGGGTATGGCCGCCTTTGGAGGCATCCACCCTAAGACCAGCACCAAAAGGAAAGATTAATGTTATCAGTAGACTACTCATTTCATTATCCCGAAGCTTGTTAGACCGTGACAATCTAAAAAATCTGCTGACGCAGATCAACGTAGGACAAAAGAATATCATCCAATTCATCAAGGAGCGCCGAACGATAAAACTGTTGCACATATTCAGAAGCTATTCCGCCCTTATCGTAGTTATCTCCAGCGCCCTCTTGGTTTCAGCGACAAATCTGGCTGCCGGAAAAGAATCCAGCGGCTTCTTATTTGGCTATCTCGGTTCAACCAATGACAATTATTCCAATCCCTTGGAAAACAAGATGTTTCTTGAAACTGACAAGAAAAACGGCTTAGCCTTGGTGCCTTTGGCCCAAGCCAGCACCGCCCCGGACCCGAGCTCCAAAGCAGATTCTGATGACGAATCCAGCCTGATGACGATGCAGGGCCAAGCGCTTATCGCCGGGACAAGCCCGGTCAAAAAAGATCCTGAAGAGGATGGCGGCGTGGATATCTATGAAGTGCAACAAGGCGACACCATCGGCGGAATTGCCGCGAAATTCCATATAACCACCAATACCATCTTATGGGCGAATGAAATCGATGACATCGACTCCATAATGCCCGGCGACAAAATATTCATCCTGCCCGCCTCCGGATTGTCCCATATGGTCAAGAAAAGCGATACGCTCGATTCAATCGCGAAAAAATACAAAGCTGACAAAAGTAAGATCATCTCATTCAACGACCTGCCCGCCAATGGGGATTTGAAAGAAGGCCAGGAAATCATCATCCCGGACGGGCAAAAAGAAATCAGCAACCCGCAACCTGCGACCCAGGATTCTTCCAAAATCGCCGCCCGGCCTTATGAATCCTTCTTGGATATCGGGAAAAAACTTAGCGGCAAAGCCGGAACCGGACATAATTTCCCCTACGGCTATTGTACCTGGTATGTTGCCCAGAAAAAATACGTTCCTTGGGGTGGCAACGCCGGAACCTGGCTATACCATGCCAAATCATTAGGCTACTCCACGGGCAAAAAACCCCGGGTCGGAGCGATTATGGTTTCTTCCGAGTCTTGGTGGGGCCATGTAGCCGTCGTAGAAAGCGTCAGTGGAAACAGCTTTACGGTTTCCGAAATGAATTACAAAGGTTTCGCCAAAAAATCCTACCGGACCATCAGTGCCGGCAACCGCGTAATTAAAGGATTTATTTATTAATACCTATCCGTAATAAAAAGACTTAGCGATGAAGCTAAGTCTTTTTATATCATCATTTTTTAAATTTTGAAATGATTTCGAGAATTTCTCAATCTTTTAATCAAACACTCTTCAAGCTTCATATCTTCTTGAGCGGCGCGATTGAAGCTGAAAGCTTCTTGAGTCCTGCCTTTGAAAACGCGATTGTCAGCACGTCGCCCTGGGTCGAAATAACCAAGCCGGGGCCGAATACTGGATGTTCGACTCTGTCACCGTCTTTGTAGCTGGCAGTTTGCGGTTTTTGGTTTGCGGTTTTTGGAAAACTTCGACTGACAAACTCCTGGCTGCCGCGGCTTATTTGTGACTCAGGATCTGAAGCTGGATCTTCTCCGCCTTGCAAAAGATGGAGCGGTATGTCGTCGATAAATCGCGAAGGGGAATTGATCTGCAGGGAGCCATAGATATTCCGCTCCCGCGTATGGAGCATATAGACCTTTTCCTTGGCCCGCGTAATCCCCACATACATCAGCCGCCTTTCCTCCTCCATTTCATCATAATCTATCAGGCTTCGCGAATGAGGCAAAATCCCCTCCTCCAGCCCGACAATGAACACCACCTTGAATTCCAGGCCCTTGGCGCTATGCAAGGTCATCAGATGCACCGCTTCGCTCGATTGGTCGATATTGTCCGTATCCGCAATCAATGCCACCTCCTCCAAAAATAGGCTCAACCCCTCCGCGCCATCATATTCATCGTATTTCTTGGATACCGTCACCAACTCCCGCACATTCTCATAGCGCGCCTGCCCTTCATCTGTGCCGTCCAACAAAAACTTTCCGTAGCCGCTTTCCGCAAAAACAAATTCAATCAGGTCCGTAATTTTGGTTTTAGCGATTTTTTCCCTGCCACGCACGATCAAGCCACAAAATTTCCTGATAGCATCTACCTTGCTGGCATTCAATTTCAGATTTTCATCCATTGCCAAACCAGCCTCGACATAATCCAGGCCTCGCCCTCTCGCAAAATCCAACCATTTTCTCAAGCTCACTTCGCCCACCCCCCTGCGAGGCTCATTTATGACCCTCTCCAGCGCCACCTCGTCGCCGAAATTTTGAATCAAACGCAGATAAGCGATCATATCCTTGACTTCCTTGCGCTGATAGAATTTCACCCCGCCGATAATCCGGTATGGCACGGAATTTCTAAGCATCGCTTCCTCTACGATGCGCGATTGCGCGTTGGTACGGTACAAAACCACGAAGTCACTCAAGTCGCACGCGTGCTCCGCCTTATATTCGATAATTTTTGAAATTATGAATCCGGCCTCGTCCTTTTCGTCATATGCCTCATAAACAGTCAGCGCCTGTCCGCCCTTGTTTTCCGTCCAAATTTCCTTATCCTTGCGATTCACATTCTTGGAAATCACGCCATAGGCCGCGTCTAGGATATTTTGCGTGGAACGGTAATTTTGTTCCAACTTTATGACCTTGGCCTGCGGATAATCCTTTTCAAAATCCAGGATATTTTGGATATTGGCTCCGCGCCAAGAATAGATCCCCTGCCAATCGTCTCCTACTACGCAAATATTGCCCCACTTCCGGGCCAACATCCGCACCAATATGTATTGCGCGTGGTTGGTGTCCTGATATTCATCCACCATTATATAGCGGAAAATATTTTGGTATTTTTCCAAAACCTCCGGAAATTTCTGGAAAACTGTCACAATCAGCATCAGGATATCGTCAAAATCCAGCGCGTCCTGCTCCTTCAATCTTTTCTGATAAGCCGTATAAACTTTGGAAATCACTTCTTCATAGTAGCCGCCGATTTGCAAAGCGAAACCCTCCGCGCCCACCAATTCGTTCTTGGCCTTGGAAATCGCGCCTAGCATCGCCTTGGGCTTGAACTGGTCCGGATTGATCTCCAACTCCTTCATCACTTTCTTTACCAGCGACTCCTGGTCTTGCGTATCGAAGATATTGAAAGTCTTTTTATAGCCGATTTTTTCGATTTCCTGCCGCAAGATCCGCACGCAGACCGAATGGAATGTCCCGATCAATGGCAGTCTATCCTTGTTGCCATCCAAAAGCGCCAGGATCCGCTCCTTCATCTCTTGCGCCGCTTTATTGGTGAAAGTCACCGCCAAGATGTTCCGCGGCGCCACGCCTTTTTCACGGATCAGATAGGCCACCCGGTGCGTCAAAGCCTTGGTCTTGCCCGAACCCGCCCCCGCGATCACCAAAACCGCCCCCTCGGTCGCCTCCACCGCCTCCCTCTGCGCCGGATTCAAATTTTCTAAGATATTTAGCATTTTTATTGTATTTTTTTAACTTATAACCCCTTAATTTTAGCACAATCAGAGCAAAAAAACGATTTCCGCACTAGCGAAATGCCAAGATACAAATTGAAACTTGTGAGCGTTAAAAAATTACCTACTAACAATCTTTTTTTAACCTTTTTGGGAATTTTAGCTCATGCAACCATGCGGCAGTTTTCTTTGATTACTTTCTTTTGCTGCAAAAAAAAGTAACGCCCCGTGGTAACAAAAACTTATTTATTGACAAAACTTCAAAAGTGTGCTAGTATTACAAGTCCTGAACTTTAAAAATTAAACACAGCTAGGAAGCAGCAAGGAAAACAATTGCTCGTATTTTCATATTGTTTTGTAATAAAACTAATTCTATTCCAATCTTGGATAGGCATTATTAAAATTTTTCTCCGGAGGATTTAAAATGTCACTTAACAATGAGGAATTTTCGAAGGCAGCGGAGCTTGAAGCAGCATTAAAAGACTATTTAAACAAGGGAGGAGATTATCACGAAACAATTCATAGAATAATTCGCCATAGTGACCCAGGTAAGATTTGTACTGATGTAACAATAATTCTGGCCGCTCAAAATGAAGAAAATCGAAAAGAACTTACTGAATTGATAATCGAGGTGGCCATGGATCTTTATATGGGCAAGTCAAATCCTGACGTGCCATACGATGGAAACGGCACGCAGCTCATTTTTCTGTTGACAGATCAAAATCAGCATTCTTTGGATAAACTTGAGGCTGAGTATATCATCAAAAATAATTTAGACAGATGATGCCTCTAATTACCCAAAACAGCATGGGACGGGAATTCGCCAAGTCGAACTCCCGTCCTTTTAGTTTGTTTAAAAACCGGGTTTTAATTAGATAATTGGGAGGCTAAAAAAGTATTTTCAGAATTAGAGTCACCAGCGACTATGAATGAGAGCTGGCGTTAAGTGAAAAATTTATGCCAAGCTGGACAAAACCTACTATCCATGCTAAAATAGTAATATAATAAATTATTAGCAAACTTTAGTTGCGGCCCAGCCCAACTCCGGTTTAGCCGAAAAACTATGGCGCTCACGCACAAACAGAAGGAAAAAGTCACCACCGACGTCAAAAGACACGAGAAGGACACCGGTTCTCCGGAATACCAAATCGCCCTTTTTACGGAAAAGATCAAAAAGCTGACCTCGCATCTCCAGAAAAACGCGAAAGATTTCCATTCCAGAAGAGGATTGCTCAAAATGATTTCCAAAAGGAAGAGACTACTGACCTATTTGCAAAAAACCAATGAGAAAGCTTACAAGACGCTTATCAAAAAACTTGAACTCAAAGGATAACTATATTTTAAAAACGGGTGAAAGCCTGTTTTTAATTTTAAATTACCAATTTTAAATTTTAATTGTCAGCCCGAGACTAATCCGCCTACGGCGGAAAATTCAAATGACTAAATTAACAAATTTTTAAAAATTAGACGATTTAAAATTTAAAATTCACATATTATGGCAAAATTCAAAGAACAGCGGGTCGGCGTACTCGTCGATATCCAAAACCTCTATTATTCCGCCAAGGTCCTCCATAAAAAGAAGACCAATTTTGGCGCGCTCCTGAAAGAAAGCGTCGGCGAGCGGAAACTTATCCGGGCTATCGCCTACGGCATCAAAACCCTGGAAGGCCAGGAAGAAAAATTCTTCGAGGCCCTCGGCAAGCAAGGGTTCGAAGTCAAGACCAAAGATCTGCAGATTTTTCCGGGCGGCGCCAAAAAAGGCGACTGGGACGTCGGCATCACGGTCGACGCCATCAAAATGAGCAAAAGCCTGGATGTCATCATCCTTATGAGCGGCGACGGCGACTATATCCCCCTAGTCAATTACATCCAGAGTACCACCGGTTGCCGCGTCGAGGTCATCGCATTCCTCGAATCTACCAGCGCCAAACTCGTCGAAGAAGTCGACGAATTCACCAACATCAGCGCCGACAAGAAGAAGTTTTTGATATAAATTCGTTAATTAACTTAATTTTTAAAATAAAAAAAATGAGTGAGGAAATGCCCATACCAAAAATAACAACGGATGCAGAAACAATACCGCAAGAGAAACCAGAAGTCGCAACGGAACAAGCGGAACAAAAAGAGCTTGCGTTTTTAGAAGCAAAACAGGGACTGGAAGATCGCAGGAATGGAGTACTCAGAGATGGGAAATATGCCGATATGGAAGACTTGCTTGCACTTGCTGGAATATCGCCTAACAACATAGGTATGACGGAAGAAGAGGCAAAAGAATTCGGACTAGAAATGAATAAAACATACGCTGTCAAAGACCTTGATCCTATGAAAAATGATTTCATCCCTTCAAGCGATGAATGGGATTAATCAAAACACGGAAGCCGCTTTTTATTTTTTCCATCCGGCAATACGCAAATGCCGCGATTTCGCAATCAAACAATAACAAAAAAAAACCCGCTTCGGCGGGTTTTTTGTTTTGACAAAAGGGTTTTTTAGAAGCATAATCATATCGAACACTATCCGTATGTTTTCAAACCAAGAACTCGCGGACAAATTCATAACCTCGCTGGGACTGAAAAATGTCAGGCCCGACAACTCGACAAAGTTGTTTGCTATCAGCTTCATCGGCACGACCGGCGTCGGCAAAACGACCGTCAGCCAAAAATTAGCGGAAAAACTCGGTTTTTACGTGGCCAACAGTGATGAAATACGGCGCTTTCTGAACAGAGAGGGCTTTCCCGGCAAATTTCCCGACCAAGACCTGGTTAATTTTATGGGTAAAAAGGTTTCGGAATTTTTGTATCAGACAAAAACAAGCCACATTATTGACGCGGATATGATCCGCTTCTATGACAAAGCTCTGGCTAACGCGACTAGCAACGGGGCAAAATTACTGATCATCCGCCTTGTCTGCCCGGAAGAAATAATCTTGAAAAGGCTCGAGGAAAGACAATCCAAAATAAACGAGGACCGCTCGCAAAATTATTCAGAGGTAGGATTTTCCCTTTCCGTAATGGAAGAATATCTG